>JBILSW010000477.1:0-3165 GCA_044371895.1 Rubrivivax sp. | reverse complement strand
GTGGCCGTTGTTCGAGGCCGTGTAGATCGCCTGCTGCATCGAGCGCAGCAGCATCGTGTGGATCTGCAGCGCGTCGGGCCGGCCCTGCACCGCCGCGGCGATGGCCGCCATCTCGGCCGGCGTGGGCTGCTCCGACAGCACGGCGGCCACGCCCAGCGCCTTGAGCTGCGCCTGCAGCGCCTGCCGCTTCTCGGGCGTGGGGCCCTCGTGCACGCGGTACAGGCACGGGTGCTCGGCGCCGGCTATGTACTCGGCGGCGCAAACGTTGGCCGCGAGCATGGCCTCCTCGATGAGCCGGTGCGCCTCGGTGCGCGTGCGCGGCACGATCTTCTCGATGCGGCCCTGCTCGTCACAGACGATCTGCGTCTCGGTGGTCTCGAACTCCACAGCGCCGCGCGTGGCCCGCTGCTTCAGCAGCGCGCGGTAGACCTCGTGCAGGTGCAGCAGGTGCGGGACGATGTCGGCGCGCCGCGCCGCCTCGGGGCCGCGCGTATTGGCCAGCACCGCGGCCACCTCGGTGTAGGTCAGGCGCGCGTGCGACTGGATCACTGCGGGGTAAAACTGATAGGCGTGAACCTGCCCGCCTTCGGTGACCACCATGTCGCAGACCATGGCCAGGCGCTCGACGTCGGAGTTCAGCGAGCACAGGCCGTTGCTCAGCTTCTCGGGCAGCATGGGGATCACGCGGCGCGGGAAGTAGACCGAGGTGGCGCGCTCGTAGGCGTCCTCGTCCAGCGGCTCGCCGGGCTTGACGTAGTGGCTGACGTCGGCGATGGCCACGAGCAGCCGCCAACCCTCGACGGCGCCCTTGCCGCGGCCTGCACGGCAGGGTTCGGCATAGACGGCGTCGTCGAAGTCGCGCGCGTCCTCGCCGTCGATGGTGACCAGCGGCACGTCGCGCAGGTCGATGCGGTTCCTGCGGTCGGCGGCACGCAGCTTGTCGGGCAACGCCGCGGCCTGCGCCAGCGTCTCGGGCGAGAACAGGTGCGGCACCTCGTACTTGCGCACCGCGATCTCGATCTCCATGCCGGCGTCGTCGATCTCGCCCAGCACCTCGGCGACGCGCCCCACCGGCTGCGAATGCAACGAAGGCGGCTCGGTGAGCTCCACCGACACCACCTGCCCCACCGCGGCACTGGCGGTAGCGTTCTTGGGGATCAGGATGTCCTGCCCGTAACGGCTGTCCTCGGGCGCCACGATCCAGTGGCCGCCCTCGTGCAGCAGGCGGCCGATGATGGGGGCCTTGCGGCGCTCGAGGATGTCGAGCACGCGGCCCTCGGGGCGGCCCTTGCGGTCGAAGCGCAGCACGCGCACGCGCACACGGTCGCGGTGCAGCACGCTGCGCATCTCCTGGGGCGCGAGGTAGATCGGCGCGTCGCCCTGGTCGGGCCAGACGAAACCGTGGCCGTCGCGGTGCCCCTCGACGGTGCCCTCGACGTCGCCCATGAGGCCCGTGTCGGACGAGCTGGTTGTTGTACGCTTCAAGACTCTGCTATATTCATGGGCTCCTGAAAGCCCAGGTGGCGGAATTGGTAGACGCACTAGTTTCAGGTACTAGCGCTTAACGGCGTGGAGGTTCGAGTCCTCTCCTGGGCACCAGAATCAAGAGGGCCGGCTGCGAAAGCAACCGGCCCTCTGTGTTTTCAGACTTGGAACTTCTTCGCCAGGCCCTCCGGGCGGAGGTTGTCGTATTCCTCGAAAGGTTGGTGGATCCAGGGGCTGGTGGGCAGCAGGTCGCAGTAGTAGTCGGGCACGTAGGTCGACACGCCCTTGACCCAGATCACAGCCGCCCGCAACTCGCTGATCGCGGGCATGCCGCGCAGGCGGTCCACCACGGCGCGCAGCGTCACCCCGGTGTCGGCGAGGTCGTCGACCAGCAGTACCCGCCCGGCCAGCTCGCCCTTGGGCATGGTGATGTACTTGGCCATGTCCAGCCGGCCCTGGATGGTGCCGGCCTCGGCGCGGTAGCTGCTGGTGCTCATGATGGCCAACGGCTTGTCGAACACCCGCGAGAGCACGTCGCCCGGGCGCATGCCGCCGCGCGCCAGGCACAGGATCTGGTCGAACTCCCATCCCGAGGCCGCCACCTTGAGCGCCAGGCGCTCGATCAGCAGGTGGTACTCGTCCCAGGACACGTACAGGTGCTTGCCGTCGTCGGTGAGCATGTAGGGTGGTCTCCGTGTGGGTGGTGGCGATGAGGCGTCAGGCACGGAACGGGTGGCGCAGCAGCACGGTGTGCACGCGGTCGGGGCCGGTGGACACCATGTCGATCGGCGCGCCGATCAACGACTGCATGCGCTCCAGGTAGCGGCGCGCGTTGACTGGCAGCTGCTCCCAGTTGGTGAGGCCGGCGGTGGTCTCGCTCCAGCCCGGCAGCGTCTCGTACACGGGCTCGCAGGCAGCGATTTCGTCGGCGTCCAGCGGCAGCACGTCGAGTTCGCGAGTGCCGAGCCTGTAGCCGGTGCAGATGCGAATCTCAGGCAGGCCGTCGAGCACGTCCAGCTTGGTGATGCACAGACCCGAGACGCCGTTGATGATCATGCTGCGCTTGAGCGCGGCCGCATCCAGCCAGCCGCAGCGTCGCGCGCGGCCCGTGACGGTGCCGCGCTCCTGGCCCACGGTGCTGAGGTGGTGGCCAACGGTGCCGGGGGCGTCGATGTCGAGCTCGGTGGGGAACGGCCCGCCGCCGACGCGCGTGGTGTACGCCTTGGTGATGCCGAGCACGTAGTGCAGCAGCCCCGGCCCGATGCCGGCCCCGGCCGCCGCGTTACCGGCCACGCAGTTGCTACTGGTGACGAAGGGGTAGGTGCCGTGGTCGATGTCGAGCAGCGTGCCCTGCGCGCCCTCGAACAGCAGGTTCTGGCCCGCGAGGTGGGCGTTGAACAGCCGGTAGCCCACGTCGGCCATCAGCGGCCTGAGCTGCTCGGCGGCGGCCAGCACCTCGTCGAGCATGGGGTGCAGCGGCAGCGGCTCGGCGCCGAGCACGTGCACGAGCTCGGCGTTGTGCAGCTCCAGCAGTTCGGCGAGCTTGGCCTTCAGCCGCTCGGGGTGCTTGAGGTCCTGCACGCGCAGGGCACGCCGCGCCACCTTGTCCTCGTAGGCGGGGCCGATGCCCTTGCCGGTGGTGCCGATCCTGCCGCCGGCCGTGCCCTCGCGGCGCGCCTC
>JBILSW010000554.1:0-2637 GCA_044371895.1 Rubrivivax sp. | reverse complement strand
ACGCGTGTGCAGCGTGGGCCCGCAGTAGGCCAGCCGCGTCACGCCCTCGCGGTTGAGCAGGTGCGCGTCGATGCGCGCAGCCTGCGGCGTGGTGTCGGCGCGCAGCCCCAGCAGGCGGCCGCTGGCCTGATCGACGAGCTTGAACGTGCGAAGGTCGAGCTCGCGGCCGGTGCCGGACAGCAGCGACTCCAGGTGCTCGAGCAGCGGCGGCATGACGAGCTCGAAGCCGTAGGCCCCGGCACGATCGAGCAGCGCACGGCGCAGCGTCTCGACGCGCCGCGCCGGCCCGGGCAACACGTCGGCGATGTGCTCGGGCAGCAGCCAAGCAGAGAGCATGGACGAGGGCGTCGTTGAAAACGGCATTGTAGGCGCCGCTCCTGGCGCCCGACCCCGCAAGACGCCCGCAATCAGACCCAGGCCAGCAGCAGCGCCACGCCCGCCAGCAGGCTGACCAGGCCGATGAACCGGATCTGGCCGTCGCTCATCTGCACCGCACGCTCGAAGACCGCTCGCCACTGCCTGGGGCTCAGGAAAGGCAGCAGTCCCTCCGCGATGAGCATCAGCGCCAGCGCGCCGATCAGCACCTCGGCCATCGTTAGGCGGGAGGCGTGCGCTCAGCGGCCCGGCGTGTTGCCACGCATCGCCCTGAAGAATTCGGACGACGGGTCCAGCACCATCACGTCGCTCTTGCTGCGGAAGGTGGCGCGGTAGGCCTCGAGGCTGCGATAGAACTGGGCGAATTGCGGGTCGCGGCCGAAGGCCTCGGCGTACAGCGCCGACGCCTTGGCATCGCCCTCGCCGCGGATCTTCTGCGCGTCGCGGAAGGCCTCGGCGATGATCACCTCGCGCTGGCGGTCGGCGTCGGCTCGGATCTTCTCGCCCTCGGCCGTGCCCTGCGCACGCAGCTCGTTGGCCACCTGCTGCCGCTCGGACTGCATGCGCCGGTAAACGGCGTCAGTGATGTCGGCCACGAAGTCCACGCGCTTGATGCGCACGTCGAGGATCTCGATGCCGAAGGACTTCGCGTCGTCGGCCAAGCGCGCCTTCACGTCGTTCATCACCTTGTCGCGTTCGGTGGCCAGCACGCCCTTGACGTCGCGCTTGGTGATCTCCTCGTTGAAGGCCGCCTGCACCACGGGCGCCAGGCGCGCCTCAAGGTTGCGGAAGTCGACGCCGTTGTTGCGGATGAACTGCCGCGGCTCGGCGATGCGCCACTTGATGAGCCAGTCGACGATCAGGCTCTTCTTCTCGGCGGTGAAGATGGGGCGCGTCTCGGGGCTGTCCAGCGTCTGCACGCGACGGTCGAGGAAGACCACGTTCTGGAACGGGGGCGGCAGCTTGAAGTTCAGCCCGGGCTCGGTGACGACCTCCTTGATCTCGCCCAGGGCGTAGATCACGCCGACCTGGCGCTGGTCGACGACGAAGAGCGTGCTGGAGGCGGCCATCAGCAGCGCGGCGAGGATGGCCAGGGTGGCGGCGATCTTGTTCATGGCGTTGGGCGTGTGTCCCTGGATCTGGCTTCAGCGGCCTTCACGGTCGCGCGAACGGGCATCGGCGCGCGAACGGACGTCGACGGTCTGCGCAGCGGCCGGCTCTGCGGAAGCGGGCGTGGCCACCGGGCCCTGCGACGCCGGCGCGGCAGCGGGCGCGCCGGCCTGCTGCAGCAACCGGTCCAGCGGCAGGTAAAGCAGGTTGCTACCGCTGCGGCTGTCGACCATCACCTTGCTGACGTTGGAGTACACCTGCTGCATGGTCTCGAGGTAGAGGCGGTCGCGCGTCACGGCGGGCGCCTTCTGGTACTCGGCCAGGACCGAGCGGAAGCGCTGCGCGTCACCCTCGGACTGCGCCACCACGCGGGAGCGGTAGCCCTCGGCCTCCTCGAGCAGGCGAGATGCCGTGCCGCGCGCCTTGGGGATCACGTCCGAGGCATAGGCCTGGCCCTCGTTCTTGAAGCGGTCGCGGTCGGCCGTGGCCTTGACGGCGTCGTTGAAGGCCGCCTGGACCTGCTCGGGCACCTGCACGCTCTGCATGTTGACGTTGGCCACCGTGATGCCGGCCTTCAGGCGGTCGAGCTGGGCCTGGATCGAGCGCACCAGGTCGGCGGCGATGGCGTCGCGCTGCTCGTACAGCACGGAGTCGACGTTGCTCTTGCCGACGATCTCGCGCACCGCCGTTTCGGCGGCCATGATCACGGCTTCGTCGGGGCGGTTGTTCTCGAACAGGTAGGCGCGCGCGTCGGTGCGCCGGTACTGCACGGTGAAGCGGATGTCGACGATGTTCTCGTCCTGCGTGAGCATGGACGAGTCGCGCAGCCCGGTGGCCGCGACCACGCCCGTACGCCCCACCTCCACCGACTGCAGCTGCGTCACCGCGACCGTCTCGTGCGCTTGCACCGGGTACGGCAGCCGCCACTGGAAGCCGGCGTCCTTGGTCTGGCTGTACTTGCCGAAGGTGGTGACCACGGCCTGCTGGCCTTCCTGGACGATGTAGAAGCCGCTGCCCAGCCAGATTAGCGCAGCGACGCCGGCGATGAGGCCGGCGCCGATGCCGGCGCTCTTCATGTCGGGCTGGAAGTTGCCGCCACCGGGGCCGCCCGCTCCGCCGCGGTCGTCACGCCGACCGCCGCCACCGCCGCCC
>JBILSW010000138.1:0-7015 GCA_044371895.1 Rubrivivax sp. | reverse complement strand
AACTCAGCACCGCCGTGGCGGTGGCCAGCATGCCCAGGCCCAGCACCACCCAGCCCACGCCGAGCGCGTCGAGGCCGGTCTGCTCGGTGCCGCCTGGGGACCAGACCGCCAGGCCCAGCGTGGCCGGCAGCGCCGCCCCGACCGCCACGCCCAGCACGAGCACGGCGACGTCGATCGCGCGCTCCAGGCGGGGATCGAAGTCCAGTCGCTGCATCAATGCGTGCGCCAGCAGGGCCGACAGTCCCATGGCCAGCGCGCCAACGACCGCGTCGAGCGGTCCCAGGCCGCTGGCCAGCAGGGCGACCGCCGTGCCCACCACGGCGCCCACCAGCACCCCCGGGCCCCAGCGGGTGAGAGCAGCCAGCGCCAGGCCCGCCGGCAGCGCGAGGGCACCCCAGGGCTTGAGCGCCATGCTCAGCGAACCCGCATACGACAGCAGCAACGCCGCCAGGCCGATGCTCAACGCCGACAACGCGGCGGCCAGCGATGCGCTCAGCCGCGGCCGCGGGTTCTGCGGGGCTGCCGGGACGTCCATGCGGGGCCGGGCGGGGGCCTAGATCGAGAAGTCAGACAGGCTGCGCCCGCTGGCCAGCGCCGCCTTGAGCCACTTGGGCTGCAGGCCGCGGCCCGACCAGGTCTGGCCCGTTTCGGCGTCGCGGTACTTGGGCGCCACCTTGGCGGCGGGGGGCCGGTCGGCAGCCCCGCGCGGGCCGCGCAGCGCCTGCGGGCGGGCCCCGCCACCGACGTCGGCGAGCGTCAGGCCGTGCTGCGCCATCAGCTGCCGCACCTGCGCTATGGCTTGCTCGCGCTCGGCGCGCGCCTGCTCGGCGATGCGGCGTTCCAGTTCGGCCTTCTGGGCCAGCAGTTCGGCCAAGGTGGGCATGGGGTGCTCCTCGGCCGGGCTCAGGCCGACGGCGGCACGTAGCCCACTGGCTTGTCCGCCCCGTCGCCGAAAAAGAACTGCTCCATCTGCCGCGCCAGGTACTGCCGTGCGCGGGCGTCGGCCAAGTTGAGGCGGTTCTCGTTGACGAGCATGGTCTGGTGTTTCTTCCAGAGCTCGAACGCCTCCTGGCTGACGTTGTCGTAGATGCGCTTGCCGAGCTCGCCCGGGTAGGGCGGGAAGGCGACGCCGGGCGCCTCCTTCTTCAGGTACACGCACTGAACCATCCGTGCCATCGTGTTGCGTCCTCAGTTGAGTTTCTTGACCAGCACCTGCGAGCGCCGATCCCAGTTGTACTTGCGCTTGCGCGCCTCGGGCAGCCAGTCGGGGTCGACCTGAGCGAAGCCGCGCTTGATGAACCAGTGCATCGTGCGCGTGGTGAGCACGAAGATGCTCTGCAGCCCGGTGGCCCTGGCCCGCTGCTCGATGCGCTTGAGCAGCCGCTCGCCGTCTCCCTGGCCCTGGCTGAGCGGGCTGACGGTGAGCGCGGCCATTTCGCCGGTGCGGGCCTCGGGGTAGGGGTATAGGGCCGCGCAGCCGAAGATGATGCCATCGTGCTCGACCACGCTGTAGAAGGAGATGTCGCGCTCGATCTCGTGGCGGTCGCGGCGCACCAGGGTGCCGTCCTTCTCGAACGGCTCGATGAGCTGGATGATGCCGGCGACGTCGTCGGCGGTGGCCTCGCGCAGGCTCTCGAGCTTCTCGTCGACCACCATGGTGCCGACTCCGTCGTGGGTGAACACCTCCAGCAGCAGCGCGCCGTCCGTGGCGAAGGGCAGGATGTGGCTGCGCTCGACGCCGCCTTCGCAGGCCTTGACGCAGTGCTGAAGGTAGACGGCCGGGTCGGCGGGCTGGGCCGGCGGCGGCAGCGCAGCGAGCACGCGGCGCGCGTCGGCCAGGGCGAGCTCGGTGTCGATGGCGTCCTCGCCGTCGTCGGCCCGCCGCCCCTGCGTGATGCTCTCGTGCAGGCCCGGCACCTCGGTCATGAACACCAGCTTGTCGGCCTGCAGCGCCACGGCGGTGCTGGTGGCCACGTCCTCCATCGTCAGGTTGAAGGCCTCGCCGGTGGGCGAGAAGCCAAAGGGGCTGAGCAGCACGATGGCACCGCCGTCGATGGCGCGGCGGATCGCCACAGAGTCGACCCGGCGCACGAGGCCGCTGTGCATGAAGTCGATGCCGTCGACGATGCCCACCGGCCGTGCGGTGAGGAAGTTGCCCGAGACCACGCGCACCGTGCTGTTGGCCATGGGCGTGTTGGGCAGGCCCTGGCTGAAGGCGGCCTCGATCTCGAAGCGCAGCTGCCCGGCGGCCTCCTGGGCGGCGTCCAGCGCCACGGGGTCGGTGATGCGCACGCCCTGGTGGAAGCGGCTGACGTGGCCCTTCAGCGCCAGTTGCTCCGTCACCTGGGGGCGGAAGCCGTGCACCAGCACCAGCTTCAGGCCCATGGCGTGCAGGATGGCGAGGTCCTGCGCGAACACCGTGAGCTTGCCGGCGGCGATGGCCTCGCCCGCAAGGCCGACCACGAAGGTCTTGCCGCGGTAAGCGTGGATGTACGGCGCCACGGCCCTGAACCAGGGCACGAAGGTGTGGGGAAAGACGAGGCTCATGGGGGTGGCGACAGCTCGCGGGCATTGTGCCGCAGCGGTCGTCGACGGACCGCCTGCAGCGGCGCAGCACGGCTTGGCCCTGTTGGCGGCAGGAGCGGGCAAGGCCGGGTCCCGCATGCCCGCCGACGGCGGCTGCGCAGCGCGCGGGGATAATCCCCGGCCCGTGAACGCTCCTCCCGGCCGCCGGGGCCCCGCCGCCGTGCCGGCCGCGGCGGCCCGCCCGGTCCCGCCCATCACCTACCCCGAGTCGCTGCCGGTCTCCGGCCGGCGCGACGAGATCGCGCGCGCCATCCGCGACAACCCGGTGGTCATCGTCTGCGGCGAGACCGGCTCGGGCAAGACCACGCAGCTCCCCAAGATTTGCCTCGGGCTCGGCCGCGGGCTCGGGGCCGGCGGCCGCGGGCTCATCGGCCATACGCAGCCGCGGCGTATCGCGGCCAGCAGCGTGGCCAAGCGCATCGCGGACGAGCTGGATTCGCCGCTGGGCGAGGTGGTGGGCTACAAGGTGCGCTTCCAGGACCGGCTGCAGCCCGGCGCCAGCGTCAAGCTGATGACCGACGGCATCCTGCTCGCCGAGACCGAGGGCGACCCGCTGCTGAAGGCCTACGACACGCTGATCATCGACGAGGCCCACGAACGCAGCCTGAACATCGACTTCCTGCTCGGCTACCTCAAGGAGGTGCTGGCGCGGCGGCCCGACCTGAAGCTGATCGTCACCTCGGCCACCATCGACGCCGAGCGCTTTGCCAACCACTTCGCCAGCCGGCACGGGCCGGCGCCGGTGATCCAGGTCTCGGGGCGCCTGTTCCCGGTTGAGCAGCGCTGGCGCCCGTTCGAGGAAAGCCGCGACCACGACCTCAACGACGCCATCGCCTACGCGGTGGACGAACTCTGGGCCGGCGGCCAGCGCGGCGACATCCTCGTCTTCCTGCCCGGCGAGCGGGAGATCCGCGAGGCCGCCGACCACCTGCGCCGGCACCTGGCGCAGGCGCAGAAGGGCGGGCCGCCGGTGGAGATCCTGCCCCTGTTCGCGCGCCTGAGCCAGGCCGAGCAGGACCGCGTCTTCGTGGCCGGCAACGGCCGCCGCATCGTGCTGGCCACCAACGTGGCCGAGACCTCGCTCACGGTGCCGGGCATCCGCTTCGTCATCGACAGCGGGCTGGCGCGCGTCAAGCGCTACAGCTTCCGCAACAAGGTCGAGCAGCTGCAGGTCGAGCCCATCAGCCAGGCCGCGGCCGCGCAGCGTGCCGGCCGCTGCGGGCGCGTGGCCGACGGCGTCTGCATCCGGCTGTACGACGAGGCCGGCTTCGCCGGGCGGCCGCGCTTCACCGACCCCGAGATCCTGCGCTCCAGCCTCGCGGGCGTGATCCTGCGCATGAAGTCGCTGCACCTGGGGGTGGTGGAGGACTTCCCCTTCGTCGAGCCGCCGCCGCGAAAGGCCATCGCCGACGGCTACGCGCTGCTGGCCGAGCTGGGCGCGGTCGACGAGGCCAACGAGCTGACGGCCACGGGCGGCGAGCTGGCCCGGCTGCCGCTGGATCCGAGGGTGGGCCGCATGATCCTGGAGGCCCGCGACCGCCAGGCGCTGACGGAGGTGCTGGTGATCGCCGCGGCGCTGTCGGGCCAGGACGTGCGCGACCGCCCGCAGGAGCAGCAGCAGGCCGCCGACCAGAAGCACCAGCCCTTCGACGACGAGCGCTCGGAGTTCATGGGCACGCTCAAGCTCTGGCAGTGGGTCGAAGACGGCCGCGGCCGTCACGGCCACGCGGCGCAGAAGAGCGAGCAGGTCGACAGCCACAAGCTCACCAACCGCCAGCAGGAGCACCGGCTGCGCGAGCACTTCATCAGCCCGCGCCGCGTGCGCGAGTGGCGCGACATCCACAGCCAGCTGCACACCGTGGTGGCCGAACAGGGCTGGCGCCTGAACACGCTGCCGGCCAGCTACGAGCAGATCCATCTCTCGCTGCTCGCGGGGCTGCTGGGCAACGTGGGCTGCAAGGTCGACGACGAGGAGAGTTACCTGGGTGCGCGGGGCATCAAGTTCTGGCGGCACCCGGGGGCCAACCTCAGCAAGAAGCCCGGCCGCTGGCTGATGGCCGCGGAGCTGGTGGAGACCACGCGCCTGTACGGCCGCGGTCTGGCGGCCATCGAGCCGACGTGGATCCCGCCGCTGGCCGGCCACCTGCTCAAGAAGCAGCTGCTGGAGCCACACTGGGAGAAGAAGCAGGCCGAGGTGGTGGCGCTGGAGCGCGCCACGCTCTACGGCATCGTCGTCTACAACAACAGGCGCGTGGCCTACGCCACGCTGGACGCCCAGGGCGCGCGCGCAATCTTCATCCGCGAGGCGCTGGTGGAGGGCCTGCGCGAGGACACCTTCGATGCCGTGTGGGAGAGGAAGCTGCCCTTCCTGGCCCACAACCGCCGGGTCGTGCGCCAGGTGCAGGAGCTTGAGCACAAGGCGCGCCGGCAGGACGTGCTGGTGGACGACGAGCTGATCGCCGCCTTCTACGAGCAGCAGCTGCCCGCCGACGTGGTGGGCGGCAGCAGCCTGGAGAAGTGGTACCGCGAGGAGTTGAAGCGCCAGCCGCGCCTGCTGCAGCTCACGCGCGACGAGCTGATGCGCCACGAGGCCGCGGGCATCACCACCGACGCCTTCCCGAGGACGCTGCGGCTGGGCGGCGTGGACTGCGCCGCCAGCTACCTGCACGAGCCGGGCGACCCCAAGGACGGCCTGACGGTGACGCTGCCGATCTATGCGCTGAACCCGGTGAGCGAGGAGCGTTGCGAGTGGCTGGTGCCGGGCATGCTTGTGCCCAAGGTGCTGGCGCTGTGCAAGACGCTGCACCAGCGCCCGCGCTCGCGCCTGGTGCCGCTGCCGGACTTCGCGGCCGAGTTCTGCGAGACCGTGCCTTTCGCGCAGGGCAGCCTGCTGGAGGCGCTGCTCAAGGCCGTACGCGAGCGCACGCAGCTGGCGGTGCAGCGCAACGACTTCAAGCTCGAGCAGCTGCCGCCGCACCACTTCATGCACCTGCGCGTGGTCGACGAGCACGGCCGGCAGCTCGGCGCCGGCCGCGACATCGCGGCGCTGAAGGCCGAGCTGGGCGGGCAGGCGCGCAACGCCTTCCAGGCGCTGGCGGCGCTCAAGGTGGTCGCTCCCGCCTTGCCGCCGGCCAGCCCCCTGGCGCCTGCGCCGGCCGGCCGCGGCGTGCAGGCGGTGATCGCCGTGCCGCCGCCGGCTCCTGCGCGGGCCGCCGCCACCGCCTACACGGCCTGGACCTTCGGCGAGCTGCCCGAGTTGCTGGAGCTCGACAAGAGTGGCCAGGTGCTGGTGGGCTTCCCGGCGCTCGTGGACAAGGGCGCGCACGTCGAGATCGAGGTCTTCGACGAGCCCGACGCCGCGGCGCAGAGGCACCGCGCGGGCTTTCGCCGGCTGGTGGCGTTGCAGATCCGCGAGCCGCTGAAGTACCTGGAGAAGAGCATCCCCGACCTCACGCGCATGGCGGCCCTGTTCATGCCGCTGGGCACGCTCGAGGAGCTGCGCGAGCAGGTCGTGGCGGTGGCGCTGGACCGCGCCTTCGGCGCCGAGCCGCTGCCCACCGACGCCGCCGGCTTCCAGGCCCGGGTGGAAGAGGGCCGCGCGCGGCTGAACCTGATCGCCGCCGAGGTGGCGCGCCTGGCCCTGGCGGTGCTGCTGGAGCACGCCGCGGCGGTGCGCAAGCTCAAGGACGCGCGCCCGCCCAGGGACGTGGCCGACGACGTGGCCGCGCAGCTGCAGCGCCTGGTGCCCAGGCGCTTCCTGCTGGCCACGCCCTGGTCGGCGCTGCAGCACCTGCCGCGCTACCTGGAGGCCGTGGTGCTGCGGCTGGACAAGCTGCGCGGCGACCCCGCCCGCGATGCCGCCCGCCTGGGCGAGCTGCGCCCGCTGGAGTCGCGCTGGCTCAAGCGCGTGGCCGAACTGCGCGGCGCCCCGCACGCGCGGCTCGACGAGTACCGCTGGCTGCTGGAGGAACTGCGCGTGAGCCTGTTTGCGCAGGAGCTTCGAACACCGCAGCCGGTGAGCGTCAAGCGGCTGGACAAAGCCTGGGCGCAGATCGACGCCTGAATCACGATGCCGCCTGGCGGCTTCTGATTTGCTTTTGCGAATCATTCGCATTAAGATCCATCCCCATCACGACACCACCGCACCTGCAGGGGCCGACACCATGCTCGAGAAGTTCCCACCGTTGCGGGCCGCCGCCGTCGCGCTGGCCCTGGTCGCCACCACCTCCGCCTGGGCCCAGGATCAGGTGCTGAACCTGTACTCGGCCCGCCACTACCAGACGGACGAGGCGCTGTACGCCAACTTCACCAAGGCCACCGGCATCCGCATCAACCGCGTCGAGGCCGATGACGCCGGCATCCTCTCGCGCCTGAAGGCCGAGGGCGCCGCCAGCCCGGCCGACGTGGTGCTGCTCGTCGACGCCGCGCG
>JBILSW010000137.1:0-7019 GCA_044371895.1 Rubrivivax sp. | reverse complement strand
CAGACCCACGGCCTCGTCGCGCGCCCGCGCCGCGTCGAAGGCGCCGCGGTGGCCGCCAGCCTCGGCGCCCTGCGCCACCAGGGCATCGGCCCCGGCGGCCAGCGCGGCCCGCGCCTCGGCCGCCGTGGTGACGGTGGCCCACCAGGCGATGCCCGCGGCGCGCAGCCGCGCGGCCTGCACTGGCGAGAGCAGGCCCATGATCGTGGACATCGCGGCGGGCCTGGCGGCCACGATGGCGTCGAGCTGGGCCTCGAAGTCCAGGGGCACGGCATCGCCCGCGCCAGCGGGCACCTCGGGGCCATGCTGCGCCAGGAAGGCGGCGAGGCGCGCCTCGTGCGCGGCGTCGCGCCGCGGGGGCGGGTCGGGCACCCACAGGTTCAGCTGCAGCGGGGCGGCCGCGCCCGCCGCGGCGCGGAAGCGCGCCACCCAGTCGGCGATGCCTTCGGGCGCCAGCAGCAGCGCGCCCATCCCGGCCATGCCGCCGCCGCGCACCACCGCCGCCGCCAGCGCCAGCGAGGGCACGCCGGCCATCGGCGCCTGCAGCAACGGGTGGGCCAGCCCCTGCGCGGCCGCGAAGCCACGCGCGCGGGCCAGCGGACTCATGGCGCGCCGACCGGGGTGGCCAGCCCGGTGTGCTCAGCCAGCCAGCGGTGCGCCTGCGCGCCGTCGGCCTGCGCCGGATGGAAACCGTCGCGCAGGTAGCCGCGCCAAAGCGGCCGCGAGACCGTCCAGAAGCCGTCGCGGCCGAACACGAAGCGCGCCGCGGCCGTCCAGGTCGAGGGCCGCCACCAGCTGCCGTCGTGCCACAGGTTGTTCAGCGTCTGCCGCGCCGCGTCGAGCAGGAACAGGCGCAGCACGACGCGGAAGATGCCGGTGCGCCAGGGCTCGGCGCCGCCGAGCGCGCGGTACAGCTCGAACGCGGTGCTGCGGTGCTCGATCTCCTCGGCGCTGTGCCACTGCCACAGCTGCTGCAGCCGCTCGGGCGCCGCAGCCAGCAGCTGCGGGCGCGCCAGCAGGAACTCGGCGAACACGGCCGTCAGGTGCTCGGTGGCGGCGGTCACGGCCACCCAGTTGCGCACGTCGAGCGCCTCCAGCTGCGCGCGGCGGCCCTGGATGCGCCGCTCCCAGGCGTTGCGCAGGCCCTGCGCCGCGAGGTGGGCGTTGAAGCGCGCGTGCACGTGGCGGTGCGTGGCCTCCTGCCCGATGAACCCGCGCACCTCGGGCTCGAAGCGGGCGCGCTCGTCGGGAGCCAGCGCGGCCAGGCCTTTCTTCAGCGAATCGCTGAACAGCTGCTCGCCCGCCGGGAAGCTCATCGACAGGGCGCCAAAGAAAGCGGTGCGGAAGGCGTCGCCCGCCCAGTGCCGCGGCAGCGGGGTGTCGAGGTCGATGCGCAGGCGGCGCACGGTCAGGGTGGGACTCATGGCCGGCAGTATGCGCCGCGGGCGCGCTGGCCGTGGTTGGTGCACCATCGGGCCCATGATCGACCTGTCCATCCTCGACCTGGCGCCCATCGCCGAGGGCGCCACTGCCGGCCAGGCCCTGGCCACCACCACCGAACTGGCCCGACACGCCGAGGCGCTGGGCTACCGCCGCTTCTGGCTGGCCGAGCATCACAACATGGAGGGCCTGGCCTGCAGCGCCACCGCGGTGCTGCTGGCCCACGTGGCAGCGCACACCACGAGCATCACCCTGGGCAGCGGCGGCGTGATGCTGCCCAACCACGCGCCGCTGGTGGTGGCCGAGCAGTTCGGCACGCTGGCCGCGCTGCACCCGGGCCGCATCGAACTGGGCCTGGGCCGTGCACCGGGCACCGACGGGCCCACGATGCGCGCGCTGCGCCGCAGCCTCGACGGCGCGCACGAAGACCGCTTCCCGCAGGACGTGATGGAGCTGATGGCCTACCTGGGCCCGCCGCAGCCCGGCGCGGTGGTGCGCGCCATCCCGGGCATCGGGACGCAGTTGCCGGTGTGGCTGCTGGGCAGCAGTCTCTACAGCGCGCAGCTGGCAGCGCACCTGGGGCTGCCGTTCGCCTTCGCCAGCCACTTCGCGCCGGAGATGCTTCTCGACGCGCTGCAGATCTACCGCGAGACCTACCGGCCCAGCGCCCGCCACCCCGAACCGCGTGCGTTGGTGGCCGTGAACGTGGTCTGCGCCGACAGCGACGACGAGGCCGGCTTCCACTTCACCAGCCTGCAGCAACGCTTCCTGGGCATGCGGCGTGGCATCCGCGGCCCCCTGCCGCTGCCGGTGGCCAGCATGGAAGGCTTGTGGACGCCGGCCGAGCGCGAGCAGGTGATGCGCATGCTGTGGGCCAGCGCCGTGGGCAGCCCCGACACCGTGGCGCGGCAGCTCAACCGGCTGCTGGAACTGACGCGCGCCGACGAGCTGATCGTCGCCGGCGCCACGCACGACCCTGCGGTTCGGCTGCGGAGCCTGTCGCTGCTGGCTGGCGTGCGCGCGCGACTGGACGCGGGCGCGGGAGCCCTCGCCTGAGAGGCCCCGGGCACGGCCTCAGCCCACCCAGCGCCGCGCGTTGCGGAACATCCGGATCCAGGGGCTGGCGGCCGAAGTGTCACCGCCGGCCGTGAAGCTCATCTGCAGGTTGCGGAACACGCGCTCGGGGTGCGGCATCAGCGCCGTGAAGCGGCCATCCGGCGTGGTCACGGCCGTCAGGCCCTCGGGGCTGCCGTTGGGGTTGGCCGGGTAGGCCTCGGTCGGCGCGCTTGTGCCGTCGACGAAGCGCATCGCCGCTCGTACGCGGCGGGCATCGCCTCGCTGCGAGAAGTCTGCGAAGCCCTCGCCATGCGCCACCGCGATGGGCATGCGGCTACCGGCCATGCCCGTGAAGAACAGGCTGGGCGAGTCCAGCACCTCCACCATCGACAGCCGGGCCTCGAACTGCTCGCTCTTGTTGCGCGTGAAGCGCGGCCAGGCGTCGGCGCCGGGGATCAGCGCCGCCAGCGCCCCGAACATCTGGCAGCCGTTGCACACCCCCAGGCCGAAGCTCGAGCCGCGATTGAAGAAGGCCGCGAACTGATCGGCCAGCGTCGCGTTGAAGAGGATGCTGCGCGCCCAGCCCTCGCCGGCGCCTAAAGTGTCGCCGTAGCTGAAGCCGCCGCAGGCCACGAGCCCCTGGAACTGGTCGAGCCGCGCGCGGCCGGCCAGCAGGTCGGACATGTGCACGTCGTGCGCGTCGAAGCCCGCCTCGGCGAAGCACCAGGCCATCTCGACGTGCGAGTTGACGCCCTGCTCGCGCAGGATGGCGACCCGGGGCCGCGCACCGGTGGCGATGTAGGGCGCGGCCACGTCCTCGGTATCGTCGAAGGTGAGGTGGCGGTGCAGGCCCGGCGCCAGCGCGTCGGAGGCCGCCGCGTGCTCGGCATCGGCGCTCGCGGGGTTGTCGCGCTCGCGCGCGATGCGCCACGAGACCTGGTCCCAGTGGTCCAGCAGCGTGGCGAGTTCCACCTGCCACTGGCACTTGGCGTCGCGCCAGACCTCCACCACGCCGCGCTCGTTGGGCTTGCCGATGAAGTGGGCGTGGCGGCTCAGGCCGTGCTCGCGCAGCGTGGCGATGACTTCGTTGCGCACCGCCGTGGGCACCTGGATCACGAAGCCGGGCTCCTCGGCGAACAGCGCCTTCAGCGTGAGCGTGTTGCGGCGCTCGCCCACCTGCGTGGCCCAGTTCTTGGAATCACCGTACTCGGCGCGGCTGTCGGCGATGCCGTCGCTTTCGGTGACGAGGATGTCGACGTTGAGACTCACGCCCAGGCGGCCGGCAAAGGCCATCTCGCACACGGTGGCCCAGAGGCCGCCGTCGCTGACGTCGTGGTAGGCCAGCAGCCGGCCCTGCTCGCGCAGCGCGTTCACGGCGGCCACGGCGTTCTTGAGCAGCCCGGGGTCGTCGAGGTCGGGCACGCCGTCGGCGGCCAGGCTGCCGAAGCGGCCCAGCACCTGGGCGAGCATGCTGCCGGCCAGGCGCTTCTGGCCCTGGCCGAGGTCGACATGGATCAGCGTCGTGTCGCCCGGCTGCAGTTGCGGCGTGAGCGTGCCGCGCACATCGGCCAGCGTGGCGAAGGCGGTGACGATCAGCGAAACTGGCGCCGTCACCTGCTGGGTGCCCGCGCCGTCGCTCCACCGCGTGCGCATCGACAGCGAATCCTTGCCCACCGGGATGCCCACGCCCAGCGCCGGGCACAGCTCCAGGCCGACGGCCTTGACGGTGTCGAAGAGGGCCGCGTCCTCGCCCGGCTCACCACAGGCCGCCATCCAGTTGGCGCTGAGCTTCACGCGGCCGAGCTCGATGGGCGCGGCCAGCAGGTTGAGGACGGCCTCCGCCACCGCCATGCGGCCGCTGGCCGGCGCGTGCAGGCTGGCCAGCGGCGTGCGCTCGCCCATGGCCATGGCCTCGCCGGCGAAGCCCGCAAAGTCGGCCAGCGTGACGGCGCAGTCGGCCACCGGCACCTGCCAGGGGCCGACCATCGGGTCGCGGTGGCTCAGGCCGCCCACCGTGCGGTCGCCGATGGTGATGAGGAAACGCTTGCTGGCCACCGTGGGGTGGCGCAGCACGGCCAGGGCCACGTCGTCGAGCTTCACGCCGGTCAGGTCCAGCGGCGCGTCGTCGCGCGCCACGCGCTCGACCACGCGGTGCATCTTGGGCGGCTTGCCCAGCAGCACGTCCATGGGCATGTCGATCACGCGATCGCCGCCCGGGCCGTCTTCCAGCACCAGCGTGCGCTCCTCGCGCGCCACGCCCACCACGGCAAAGGGGCAGCGCTCGCGCGCGCACATCTGCTCGAAGAGGGGCATGAGATCGGGGTTCACGGCCAGCGCGTAGCGCTCCTGGCTCTCGTTGCACCAGATCTCCTTGGGCGCGAGGCCGCTTTCCTCGAGCGGCACCTTCCGCAAGTCGAAGGTGGCGCCCAGGCCCGCGCCGTCCACCAGCTCAGGGAAGGCGTTGCTGATGCCGCCGGCACCCACGTCGTGGATGGCGAGCACCGGGTTGTTCTCGCCCAGGGCCGAGCAGTGGTTGATAACCTCCTGCGCGCGGCGCTGGATCTCGGGGTTGCCTCGCTGCACGCTGTCGAAGTCCAGCGCCGCGGTGTTGCTGCCGGCGGCCATCGAGCTGGCCGCGCCGCCGCCCATGCCGATGCGCATGCCCGGCCCGCCCAGCTGCACCAGCAGCGTGCCGGCGCCGAAGCGCTGCTTCTTCACCTGGCCGGCGCTGATGGCGCCCAGGCCGCCGGCGATCATGATGGGCTTGTGATAGCCGCGGCGCACGCCGGCCACGTCCTGCTCGAACACGCGGAAGTAGCCGCCCAGGTTAGGCCGGCCGAACTCGTTGTTGAAGGCGGCGCCGCCCAGTGGGCCCTCCATCATGATCTGCCGCGCGCTGGCGATGTGCGCGGGCTTGCCGACGCCGCCGGCCTCCCAGGGCTCGGCCAGGCCGGGCAGGTGCAGGTGGCCGACGCTGAAGCCGGTGACACCGGCCTTCGGCCGCGCGCCGCGACCCGTGGCGCCCTCGTCGCGGATCTCGCCACCGGCCCCCGTGCTGGCCCCCGGGAAGGGGCTGATGGCAGTGGGGTGGTTGTGCGTCTCCACCTTCATCAGCACGTGGGCCACGTCTTCGCGCACGCCGTAGATGGGCGCATTCGTGAACTCCTGCGGCAGCCAGCGCTGCACGGCATGGCCTTCCATCACCGCGGCGTTGTCGTCGTAGGCCACCACGGTGTGCTGGGGCGAGCGCTGCTCGGTGTGGCGGATCATCTGGAACAACGAATGCGGCTGCTCGACCCCATCGACCGTGAAGCGGGCGTTGAAGATCTTGTGCCGGCAGTGCTCGGAGTTGGCCTGCGCGAACATCATCAGCTCGACGTCGCTGGGGTTTCGGCCGAGTGCCTTGAAGGCGTCGACGAGGTAGTCGATCTCGTCGTCGGACAGCGCCAGGCCGAACTCCGCATTGGCGCGCTCCAGCGCCGGCCGGCCGACGCCGAGCACGTCGACGTGGGCCAGCGGCTCGGCAGCGCGCGCGTCGAACAGGTGGCGGCCCGCCTCGCGTTCGAAGGCCACGCTTTCCGTCATGCGGTCGTGCAGCAGCGCGGCCACGGCGGCGCGCTCGTCGGCGCTCAGCGGCCGGGCGGCGCTCAACAGGCCGGCCTTCAGGACCAGCGCGTACTCCACCACGCGCTCCACGCGGTGCAGCGGCAGGCTGCAGTTGCACGCGATGTCGGTGGCCTTGCTGGCCCAGGACGACACGGTGCCCAGGCGCGGCATCACCACCACGCGCTCGGCGCCAGTGGCGGGCTCGGCGGCCTCGCCGTAGCTCAGCAGTGCGCCGACGCGGCCGGCCTGCTCGGCCGAGGGCGGTTCATCGAAGGCCACCCAGTGCACATAGCGCGCCGATACGCCGGCGATGCGCGGAACCGCCGCCTGCAGCCGGGCCAGCAGCGCCTGCGCGCGGAACGCCGACAGGGCGCGCCCGCCCTCGAAGTGCATCAGGTGGAGGGCGTGGGTGCTCATCGCGCGGGACGGTCGGGGAAACCCGCGATGTTACCGGCCGGGGTGGATAATGCTCCGATGGCCATCACCATCAAGTCAGCCGCGGACATCGACGGCATGCGTGTCGCCGGCCGCCTGGCAAGCGAGGTGCTGGACCTGCTCACGCCGCACGTGCGGCCCGGCGTCACCACGCTGGAGCTGGACCGCATCGCCCACGACCACATCGTGCACGTGCAGAAGGGCATCCCGGCCACCCTGGGCTACGCGCCACCGGGCTATCCGCCCTACCCGGCCAGCCTGTGCAGCAGCCTCAACGACGTCGTCTGCCACGGCATCCCGGACAACCGCCCGCTGAAGGACGGCGACATCGTCAACATCGACGTCACCGTCATCAAGAACGGCTGGCACGGCGACAACTCGCGAATGTTCGTCGTCGGCGAAGGCACCATCGCCGCGCGGCGCCTGTGCCAGGTCACCTTCGACGCCATGTGGAAGGGCATCGTCAAGGTCAGGCCTGGCGCGCG
>JBILSW010000136.1:0-7037 GCA_044371895.1 Rubrivivax sp. | reverse complement strand
GAAGCCGCCCCGGGCGACGCGCGGTGATGCGGCGGCCTCGACGCGGGCCGCTGCGGGCTGCTTCACGCCCAGGGCGGCACCGCGCTCGACGTCGGCCAGGGTCACCGCGCCATCCGGGCCGGTGCCCGCCAGGCCGTCGGCCGCCAGGCCCAGCTCGCCGGCCCGGCGGCGGGCGACGGGCGTGACGCGGGCGCGCGAGGGGGTCGCGCCCCGGGGCGCAGCCTCGGCCTCATGCGTGGCCGCCGCAGCGGGCACGGCTGCCGGGGCTGCCGATGCCGGCACGGGCGTGGCCGCGGCGCCCGCGCCTTCGCCCGCCGTGCGCACGCGCGCCAGGACGGCGCCCACCGGCAGGTCCTCGCCCAGCGGCACGAGATCGCCGATCTCGCCGTCGAGGAAGCACTCGACGTCGATGGCGCCCTTGTGCGTCTCGACCACGGCGACCACGTCGCCCGGCCTGACCCGGTCGCCGGCCTTGACGTTCCACTGCACGACCCGGCCGGTCTCCATGTCGGCGCCCAGGGCGGGCATCGTGAAATCGGCCATCGTCAGCCGCCCCGGCGCGCAGGGCACAGCGAACGGGCGGCGGCGACGATGTCGTCCACCCGCGGCAAGGCCGCCTCTTCCATGTGCGCGGCATACGGCACCGGCACCTCGCGGCTGCAGACGCGGCGCACCGGCGCGTCGAGCTCGTACAGCGCGTCCTCGGCCAGCCGGGCCGCGATCTCGGCCGAGATCGATCCGCTCTTCCAGCCCTCGTCGACGATCACCGCGCGCCGCGTGCGCGCAACCGACGCGACGACCGTCGGCATGTCCAGCGGCCGCAGCACACGAAGGTCGATGACCTCGGCCTCGATGCCGTCCCGGGCCAGCGCCGCGGCCGCGGCCAGGCACTTGGGCAAGCTGTTGCCGTAGGTCACGAGCGTGATGTCGCGACCGGCGCGCCGCACCCGTGCGTGCTCGATGTCCACCGCCGTCACGGCCGGGTCGAGCTCGCCCTCGGTGTTGTAGAGCACGATGTGCTCGAACAGCAGCACCGGGTTGGGGTCGGCCAGCGCGGCGGCGAGCATGAAGCGCGCGTCCTCCACCGTGCCGGGCACCAGCACCTTCAGACCCGGGATGTGCGCGTACCAGCCTTCCAGGCTGTGAGAGTGCTGCGCCGCCAGCTGCCGTCCGCCGCCGGTGGCCATGCGGATGACCAGCGGCACCGCGAACTGGCCGCCGCTCATGTGCGAGAGCGTGGCCGCGTTGTTCATGATCTGGTCCAGCGCCAGCAGGCTGAAGTTGCAGGTCATGATCTCGACGATGGGCCGCAGGCCGGCCAGCGCGGCGCCGATGCCGATGCCGGTGAAGCCGTTCTCGGCCAGCGGCGTGTCGACGATGCGCCGGGGCCCGAACTCCTCCAGCAGCCCCTTGGTCACCGCGTAGCAGCCGCCGTACTTGCCGACGTCCTCGCCCATCACGAAGCAGCGGGGGTCGCGGGCCAGCGCGTCGCGCAGGGCCTGGCGGCAGGCCTCGCGGTAGCTCGTGCGCAGCGGGGCCGTCATGGCCGCGCCCCCGGCGCCGGATCCTGCACCACGCGGTCCATCAGCACGAAGCGCTCGAGGTCACCCACCGGCTCCAGCGTGCCGGCCTCGGCGAAGGCCACCGCAGCGGCGATCTCGGCAGCCACCGCGGACTCGATGGCGGCGGCCTCGGCATCCGAGAGCTGGTGGTTGGCCGCCATCCAGGCCCTCAGCCGCTCGACCGGGTCCAGCGGCTTCCAGCCCTCGACCTCTTCCCGGCTGCGGTAGGCCTGGGTGTCGAACATCGAGTGGGCGCGGAAGCGGTAGGTGCGCGCCTCCAGGAAGAACGGCCCGGCGCCCGAGCGGATGTGCTCCAACGCGCGCCGGGCGGCGGCCTCCACCTGCACCGGGTCCATGCCGTCGACCCGCTCGGCCGGCATGCGGTAGGCGCCGGCCTTGCGCCAGATCTCGGTCTCGACCTCGCTGTCCTCCAGCGGCACGCCCATGGCGTAGAGGTTGTTCTCGCAGACGAACAGCACCGGCAGCTTCCACAGCTGCGCCAGGTTCATCGTCTCGTGGAACACGCCTTCGCCGACCGCGCCTTCGCCGAAGAAGCAGGCGGTCACCGCGCCGCGCCCCAGCCGCTGGTCGGCCATCGCGATGCCGGCGGCCAGCGGCAGCCCGCCGCCGACGATGGCGTTGCCGCCGAAGAAGCGCCGGCTGGCATCGAACAGGTGCATCGAGCCGCCGCGGCCGCGGCAGCAGCCCTCCGCCTTGCCCATCATCTCGGCCAGCAGCGGCGCCATCGGCACGCCGTGCGCCAGCGCCTGGCCGTGCTCGCGGTAGGTGGCGACGACGGCATCGCGCGCGGCGTCGAGCGCGCTGCACACGCCCACCGCCACCGCCTCCTCGCCGTCGTAGAGGTGCAGGAAGCCGCGGATCTTCTGCGCCTGGTACAGCTCCACGCACTTGGCCTCGAAGCGGCGGATGCGCAGCATCTGGCGCCACAGGTGGTGCAGGTGGGCGCGGTCGAGGTGGATCTTCGCGGTCATGCTGCGCCCTCACTTCTGCTCGTCGCTCTCGAGCGTGGACAGGTCGCCCTCGGGCAGGCCGAGTTCGCGCGCCTTCAGCAGCCGCCGCATGATCTTGCCGCTGCGCGTCCTGGGCAGGTTGGCGCGGAACTCGATGGACTTCGGCGCCACCGCCGCGCCCAGCCGCTTGCGCGCGTGGCCCAGCAGTTCGCGCATCAGTGCGTCGCCGGGCTCGAAGCCGGGCTTGAGCGCGACGAAGGCCTTGACCACCTCGCCCACCGTGTCGTCGGGGATGCCGATCACGCCGGCCTCGGCCACCGCCGGGTGCTCGATGAGCGCGCTCTCGACCTCGAAGGGCCCGATCAGGTGGCCGGCGGACTTGATGACGTCGTCGGCGCGGCCGACGAACCAGTAGTAGCCGTCCTCGTCGCGGCGCGCAAGGTCGCCGCTGAGATACCACCCGCCGTCGAAGCACTTGTCGTAGCGCGCCTGCTCGTTCAGGTAACCGCGCATCATCGACGGCCAGGGGGTCTTCAGCGCCAGTTCGCCGTCGATGCCCGCGCCCACCGGGTGCACGTGGCCGTCGGCGCCGCGCTGCACGATGGCGGCGGTGACGCCCGGCAGTGGCTGGCCCATCGAGCCGGGCTTGATGTCCAGCGCCGGCACGTTGGCGATCATGATGCCGCCGGTCTCGGTCTGCCACCAGTTGTCGTGGAACGGCAGCCCGAAGGCCTGCTGGCCCCAGACCACGGCCTCGGGGTTGAGCGGCTCGCCGACGCTGGCCATGAAGCGCAGCGCCGAGAGGTCGCGCCCGGCCAGCGGCCCGGTGCCCAGCCGCATCATCATGCGGATGGCGGTGGGCGCGGTGTACCAGACGCTGACGCGCTCGCGCTCGAGCACGTCGTACCAGCTGGCGGCGTCGAACTCGGCCTCGACGACGAGGCTGGTGACGCCGCACACCAGCGGCGCGACGATGCCGTAGCTGGTGCCGGTGACCCAGCCGGGGTCGGCGGTGCACCAGTAGACATCGTCGTCGTGCAGGTCCAGCGCGTAGCGCCCCGTCATCGCGTGCGCCACCACCGCCTCATGCACGTGCTGCGCGCCCTTGGGGCGGCCGGTGGTGCCGCTGGTGAAGTGGAGCAGGCTGGGCGAATCCGGCGGGGTGGGCGGGATGGTCCAGCTGCCCGGCTGCGCATCGACGAGCGCAGCCCAGCGGTGCACGCCGGGGTCGTCGAGCATCGCCGGCGGCGCATCGCCCACCAGCACCACGTGCGACAGGCGCGGCAGCCGCCCGCGCAGCGCGCGCAGCTTGCGCTGGTACAGCTCGGGCGTGGTGACGATCAGCCGCGCGTCGCCCATCTCGCAGCGCGTGGCGATGGGCTCCGGCCCGAAGGCCGAGAACAGCGGCGTCACCACCGCCCGCGCCTTCAGCGCCCCCAGCATCGCGGCATGCAGCTCGGGCACGCGGCCCATCAGCACGAAGACGCCGTCGCCGGCGCCCAGCCCCAGCGAGGCCAGCGCGTGGGCGAAGCGGCTGCTGGCGGCGGCCAGATCGGCGTAGCTGAGGTCGCGCCGCTCGCCTGACTTGCCGATCCAGCGCAGCGCCGTGCGCGCGCTGCGGCCGTGGATCAGGTGGCGGTCCACGGCCTCGAAGGCGATGTTCAGGCCGGCGCCGCCGGGCAGCCCGTCGAGCCAGCCGCGGGCATCGCCCCAGTCGAACCGCTCGCGCGTCGCTGCCAGGTCGGACAGGTTGGGCGCTCGCCCGAACGCCTGCGGATCCTTGACGATCCTCGGCCAGCGGGATGCTTCCTCCGTGCTCATCGGAAGGCTCGCATGAGTTGTCTCCCCTCGCGCAGGCGCCTTGCCGCCTGTGGCGGCCATGATCGGCGGGGGACGGCGTTCGCGACTTGAGAGAGGTCAATGCCGCGCCGGGCTATCCCTCAGGGCGCGAGCCCGCTGGCCAGCAGGCGGCCGACCGCGAGCACGTCGGCCGCGGTAAGCTCGTGGCGGATGCGGCGCTCGATCTGGCCGTCGGCGCGCTCGTCGAACTGCACTGCGACGGGCATGCCGACCTTGGGTGCGTACCAGTAGGTGTGGCGCCAGGTGAGGTAGGGCCGCGTGCCGTTGCTGCGCTCGGCGCGGCCGCGCAGGTCGATGTCGACCCGCACCGCGTCGAAGCTGCCGGCCTCGGTGGTGACGCGCTCGCTTGGACCGACGCGCAATGAGCCGGAGAACTCGGCACGGGTGATGATGCCGTCCGCCGTGCGCGACTGGTAGCGCGTCTCGATGCTGCGCCGCGCGCGGTTGCCGCTGGCGGCCACCTCGGCGGCCGGCAAGCCGGGGCTCCACGTCGCCCAGCTGCCGGTGCGCACCTCGTTGACGACGCGCAGCTGCCCCCGGCCGTCGGCCTGCACTGCGCCGTCGCCGATCCAGAGGCCGCCGTCGCTCTCGATGCGGTCGATGCGCCACAGGAACTGCCCGACTAACTCGTCTCGCATCAGGTCGCGCACCGCGTAGCGCCAGCGGTCGCCTTCGGCCAGGCCGCCTTCGCTGCGCCGCGGCTGCGTCGGGCGCCGATCGGTGTCCTCGTCGCCCCAGCGCGTGATCTCGGTCAGGCGCCGCATCGTCTCGGCCTCGGTCTCGCCGTGCGCCCGCTCGCGTTCCTCGGCCTCGCGCCGCAGCATCTCGGTGATCTCGCGGTCGTCCATCGGAGCCGGCCGCGCCGCGGCGGGGCGGGTCGCAGCCACTGACGGCTGCGGCGAGATTGGAGTCGGGGCGGGCGTTAGCGCGACGACCGGCGGGGCCACCGCCGCGGCCGGCGCCGGTGCAGCCGGGGCGGGAATGGCGGCAACGCCCATCGCCTGAAGCCGCTCGCGCGCGGCCTCGGCGTGGCGCCCGGCGGGGAAGCGCCGCAGGTACAGCGACACCTCCACCGGGTTGGGGGCGTCCTTGACGGTCTCCCACAGCGCGTCGTCGAGCGCGGCCTGGGCGCTCAACGCCGCCGCTGGCGGCGCGGCGGGCGCCGCGACCGGCGGCATGAAGAAGAAGTCTCCCGTCAGCGCGGTCGATTCCCAGGGCTGCTGGCGGTTGTTGGAGTCGCGCAGCACGCCGTTGCGCACCACCTTGAACACATCCTCCACCTTGAGCCCCGGCCGCTTGATCGCGGCCAGCAGGTGGCTGGTGTAGAGGCCATTGCTGCCGCGCCCGTCACTGGCCACCGAGCCGGGTGCCGTCGAGAACGCCACAAGCGTGCCGACCGGCGCATCCATCTGCGCCAGGCCGCGCGTGGCGCTGCGCATGCTGCGCGCGAACGGGTTGTCGCGGCACGAATCGAGGATCAGCAGGTTGGTGCCGTTGCCGGCCGACTCCATCTTGTCGAGCACGGCCTGGGCCTCCAGGCTCTGGTAGGCCACTTCGTCTTCGTGCGTGATGTCCGCGCCCACCGGGATCAGGAAGTTCCGGCCCTTGATCTGCACGCCATGCCCGGCGTAGTAGAAGATGCCCACGGCCCCGGAGCCGGCAGCGCGCAGGCGCTCGCCGAACTCGCGCACCGCGCCGATCATCTCGCGCAGGTTGGCGTCGGTGCGCAGCAGCACCTGGAAGCCGACGGCCTCGAGCGACGTCGCCATCGCGCGCGCATCGTTGACCGGGTTGAGCAGCGGGCCGACGGCGTAGGCGTTGTTGCCGATCACCAGCGCCAGCCGTGCGCCGTTGGCCACGGTCGAGTCCGGCGCGGCCACGGGGCCGGCCGGTGCGGGTGACTGGGCCGCAGCCGGGCCGACGAGGCCCAGGCCGCCGGCCGCCAGCGCGACGAGCACCACGATCGCCACGAGTGCCTGGCAGCAGGCCGCGCGCGCGGCCTGCCGAGCCATGCTGGCCCAGGCCGTGTCGGAGCGGGGCCAGGGTGTCCGGGACATGCGCCGATTATCGGCCGCACCCCGGGCGGACTGCGGTGCCGTGGCCGGGACAAATGCGCGCGCCCGCCGTGATTCCCGGGCCCGGCTCGCGCGGCCGGCGGCGACGGATCAGCCGCCCGCGTGCCGCGGCGGCCACACCATCGCCACCTCCAGCCCGGGCCGGGCGTTGCGGATGCGCAGTTCGCCGCCGTGCGCCTGCGCCACCTGCCGGCACAGGTGCAGCCCGAGGCCCATGCCGCCGGCGCTGCGCGTGCGCGCGGCGTCGGGCCGGTGGAAGGGCTCGCCCAGCCGCGCCAGCTGCTCGTCGGCCACGCCGGGCCCGTGGTCGCGCAGGCCCAGGGCCCAGCGGCCGTCGGGCTCGGCGCGCAGGAACAGCTGCGGCGGCCGCGGCGCACCGGCGGCGTGGCGGCGGGCGTTGGACAGCAGGTTGCGCAGCATCAGCCGGACGCGCGTCTCGTCGAGCGTGGCCAGCGCGGGCACGATGGCGATGTCCGGCTCGGCGCCGCCCTCGGCCGCCAGCTCGCGCAGCAGCGCGGCCAGGTCCAGCGGCGCCGCCTGCAGCGCGGCGTGGCCCCGCTGCAGCCGCT
>JBILSW010000001.1:0-23283 GCA_044371895.1 Rubrivivax sp. | reverse complement strand
CTGCCTGGCGCTGGTGCTGCGCGGCCTGTTCCTGGGCACGCAGGCCGAGATGGACTGGCTGGCCGAGGGGGCGCCGCGGTTCTTTCCCGAAGCCTGGCACGAGGCCAGCGCCGGCGGGCCGGATGCGTCGCCGCTGCAGCGCCTGCACGCGCTGCAGGACCGTGTGCTGGCGCCGGCCGACGAGGCCGAGGCGCTGCAGGCCGCCCTGTCCCTGGCGCGCTTCGAGTGGACGGCCTCGGCTCTGCAGGCCGACCGCGCCGCCATCGACGCCGAGCTGACGCCCGACTACACGCTGGCCTACCAGCGCGTGTGCTGCCACTACTTGCGCCACGGCTGCTTCCTGGACCCGGTGGCGTTGCTCGAGGGCGTCGCGCGCATCCGCCATCTGCCATGCCACATCCTCAACGGCCGCTTCGACGTGGTGTGCCCGCCGGCAGCCGCGTGGCGCCTGAAGCAGGCGTGGCCGGAGGCCGAACTCGAGATCGTGCCCATGGCCGGCCACACCAGCACCGAGCCGGCGATGAGCGCTGCGCTGCTTGCGGTGATGGAGCGCCTGGCGCGCCGACTGTCTGGCTCTGAAGGAGCCGCCGCTTGAGCGATGGCCTCGAGTTCCACGTGATCGTGGTCGGCGCCGGATCGGCCGGCTGCGCCGTGGCCGCGCCCCTGAGCGAGGACGCGGCGACCCATGTGCTGCTGATCGAGGCGGGCGGTCACGACGGCACGCCACTGTTCGCCGTGCCGGGCTGCCAGGTGTTCGCGAGGGACTGGCCACGCTACGCTTGGCTGTACGACTGCGAGCCCGACGCCTCGCGGCTCGATCGGGCCGACCAGTGGCGGCGTGGCCGCATCCTGGGCGGCAGCAGCACCATCAACGGCCTTATCTGGGCCGTTGGCCTGCCTTCTGACTACGACGCCTGGGCCGCCGGGTTGCAGCAGGCCTGCCTGCCGGTGGCCGTGGACTCGCCAGACGCCGGGCGGCACCTGCAGGAGCACCCCGCGCCTTGCGTCGAGTACGAGGTGGCCCAGCCCACCTACACGCGGTATCGCACCCCGGTCCACATGGCCGCCATTGGGCTGCAATGGGCCCTGGTGCGCGGCGGGCCTGCCACCTCGCCCGGTTCGCACATCCTGGGCCATGCGCACAGCGGGGTGGCTCCATCGGGCCCGCCCGGCCTGCTGCTGTTCGCCGGGCCCTGGGACGGCTGGGGGACGCGCTGGCCCGCACGCGCGGCACGCCGGTCTTCTCGCTGTCGCCCTCGGTGGCGGGGTCGCGGTCGCGCGGGGTGGTTCGGCCCGGCGGGCCGGCTGCCGACGCCCCGCCGCTCATCGAGCCGCGCTTGCTGTCCGACGTGCACGACGTGCGCACCCTGATGGACGGCGTGCGCCTGATCGACCGGGTCACCGCGCAGCCGGCATTCGCGCGGCATGTCCGCCGCCGCCTTGCCCCCGCGTTCGACCTGGACGACGAACGCACACTAGAGCGCTTCGCGCGCGAGAACGCCGGCATCTGCTACCACGCCTGCGGCACCTGCCGCATGGGGGCCGATGACGCATCGGTGATGGACGGCGAGCTGCGCGTGCGCGGCGTCGACGCGCTGCGCGTGGCCGACACCTCGGTGATGCCGGCCATCCCCTCCGGAAACCTGCAGGCGCCGGCCACCATGATCGGCGAGCGTGCAGCCGACTTCGTTCGCAGTGCCCTGCGATGAGCGCGGCGCGGCGCCTGGAAGCCGACCTGGGCCGCTGGCCCCTGCGCGAGCCGTTCGCGATCTCGCGCCACGTGTTCGTCGACAGTCTGGTGCTGACCGTGCACCTGCACCAAGCCGGCGCGACGGGCCGCGGCGAGTGCGAGCCGCACGAGCACGACCACATCGCCGGGCTCGAGGCTCACGCCGAGCTGCTGCGGCGCGCCCGCGCGCCCGGCTGGCTGGACGGTCTGACCCGCTCCACGTTGCTGGAGCGACTGCCCTGCACGCCGCTGCGCAACGCGCTGGACTGCGCCCTGTGGGACCTGGAGGCCAAGCGCGACGGCTGCCGGGCATGGGCCTTGGACGCGGCCGTGGCTGCACGCGTGGGCTCGGCCTGCGCGGTGCCGCTGACGCCCACCGTGGCGCTGGACACGCCGCAGCGCATGGCCGCCGCCGCGGCTGGCCATTGCGGCGCACCGTATCTGAAGCTCAAGCTCGGCGCGCCCGACGGCCTCGACGGCGAGCGTCTCGAGGCCGTGGCCGCGGGCTTCGGGGGCGGGCCGCTGGTGGCGGACGTCAACGGCGGCTGGACGGGTGCGGCGCTGCGCGGCTGGCTGCCGCTGGCCCGGCGCCTGAACGTGGCGGTGCTGGAGCAGCCGCTGCCGCCGGGGGCCGACGACGAACTGCCGCGGCCCACGGGCGACCTGCGCTTCTGTGCCGACGAAAGCTGCATCGATCGCGAGTCGTTGCCGCGGGTCGCCGGCAGCTACCAGATGATCAACGTGAAGCTGGACAAGGCCGGCGGCCTGACCGCGGCGCTGGCGCTGATCGATGAGGCGACGCGGCGTGGGCTGCCGTGGATGGTGGGCTCCAACGGCGGCACCTCGCTGGCGATGGCGCCCTTGTACCTGCTGGCGCACGGAGCGGTGTGCGTGGACGCCGGCGCCGGCCACCTGGTACGGGACCGCGAGCCGCCGCTGGACGTGCACCAGCGCTGGCTGCACGCGCCGTCACCGGCGCTGTGGGGCTGAGGGCGAAGAACCATGGAGGGATTCCGATGACCACGCGATCGATGCGGGCCTGCGTGCTGCTGGCGGGCCTGTGCGCAGCGGCCGCCCAGGCACAGTCGCCGCGGCCCGACCCGGCACCCGGCGAGCTCTGCCGTGCGCCCGAGTACCGACAACTGGACTACAGCATCGGCCGCTTCCGCGTCGTGGCCGAGACCGGCGAGCGCGCGGGTGAACTGCGCGTGGAGCCCGTCCTGTCGGGTTGCGTGCTGCGTGGCCACTGGCGCGGCGCGATCGCCGGCAGCGGCGAGGCCACCACCTGGTACGACCGGCACAGCGGCCAGTGGCACCGCGTGTTCGTCAACGACGACGGTCAGTCGCTGCGCCTGTCGGGCCGCGTCGATGGGACCCAGCTCGTGCTGACCGGCCGCAATGCCTTCTTCGACGGCCGCATCGGCTTGCACCGCATGACCTGGCAGCCGCAGCCCGATGGCTCGATCCGACAGCGGTGGGAACTGTCGCTGGACGAGGGCCGCAACTGGGAAACCCTGCTCGCCTCAAGGGCGATTCCGGAGCGATGACGACATGCCCCCGACCGACCTGACCTCACTCGATATCCCCGCCACGCTGACCCTGCGTATTCCCTTGCGCGATGGTGTGACGCTGGCCGCCGACGTGTTCACGGCCGATCCGGCCGACCCGCGCCCGCTGGTGCTGGAGATCACGCCCTACAACCGCGGGCCGCAGGGCCAGAGCTTCCGCAACGAGGCTCCGTTCTGGATGGCGCACGGCTACGCCCTGGCCATCGCCGACTGCCGCGGCAAGGGCGACTCCGGCGGCACCTTCGCCTTCATGGCCAACGAAGGTCGCGACACCTACGACGCCGTTGAATGGCTCGCCGCGCAGCCCTTCTGCAACGGGCGCGTCGCGATGCGTGGCGCCTCGTACACCGGCACCAACCCCTGGTATGCGGCACGCGAGCGCCCGCCGCACCTGGTGGCCATGTCGCCCAGCGCCAGCGCGGCCGGCGGCAACCAGGACATCACCTGGCGCGGCGGCATCTTCTCGTTCGAGCACTCGTTGCACTGGGGCTCGCGCACGCGCGAGGGGCCGCCGCTGGTGGAAGGGCCGGAGGTCGACTGGAACGCGCTGCTGACGCTGCGGCCGCTGATCGCGGCCGACGAGGTGGTCACCGGCCAGAGGCTTCCGATCTGGCGCGACCTGGCCACACACCGCCTTCGCGATCCGCACCTGTCGGCGCTGGAGATCACCGACGCCGACTACGCGCGCATCGAGGTGCCCTCGCTGGCCTTCAGCGGCTGGCAGGATGGCTGCCTGGGCGGCACGGTCAAGCACTTCCAGTCGATGCGCCGGGTCTCGCCGGCCCGGGACCGACAGCACCTCGTGGTCGGGCCGTGGAACCACCACGGCGCTGCCGACGGCGGCCATGCCTACGAGACCGGGCGGCCGATCAACCCGCTGGGCGACCTGGCACTGCCGACGCAGGCCTTCTTCACCGGCCGCGAGCTGGTGCGGGCCTTCTTCGACCACCATGTCAAGGGCCGTGGCGGCTTCGACCTGCCCGGTGCGCGGCTCTATCTGACGGGTGTGGACCGCTGGATCGACAGCACCGACTTCCCACCACCGTTCGCGCAGGCGCGGCGCCTGCACCTGCGCAGCGGCGGCGGTGCGCAGGCGCTCGGCGGCGACGGGCGGCTGTCGTTCGAGGCCCCGTCCGCGGAGCCGGCCGATGTCCTCGTGCACGACCCGCTGAACCCGGTGCCCTCGCACCTGCCGGACGCCGACGGCGTGCTGCGCACCGTGCGCGAGTGGCCGTGCGACCTGGCGCCGATGATCGACCGGCCCGACGTGCTGGTCTACCTGAGCGAGCAGCTGCGCGAGCCCCTGGCCGTGCTGGGCGAGGCACGCATCGTGCTGCACGTGGCCACCGACGCGCTGGATGCCGACTTCTTCTGCCGCCTGGAAGACGTGGGCCCCGACGGGCGCGGCATGCGGCTGGGCCTGCACAGCGCGGCGCGGCTGCGGCTGGGCGCCCGCGCCGGCGCCGACCGCGACGAGCCGGTGGTGCCCGGCGAACCGATGGCCATCACGCTGGACCTTGGCAGCCTGGGCCATGTGTTCCGGCCGGGGCACCGCCTGCGGCTGAGCGTGTGCTGCAGCTCGTTTCCCGAAACCTTCCCCAACCCCGGCACGGGCCAGCCGGTGACCACCAACACCGCACCGCCGCAGGTGGCGCGCCAGACGGTGTTCCACGACGCGATGCGCGCGTCGTTCCTGGAGCTGCCGCTCATCGGCCTGGAAGCCGTTGCCGGCCCGGCCGCGCCGGCCTGGCCCGGCATGTCCGCCTAGGGGTACGGCCATGGACGCAACTTCCCGCTTGCTGACGGTGCGCGAGATGTCGGCCTTCGCCGCCCCTGCGGCGCTGCTGTTCCTGTTCCGCGCTGCGGCCTACGTGATCCCGGCGCTGTACGCCCAGCGTTTCCAGCTCGACCTGGCCGACATCGCCGGCATCCTGTTCGCGATGCGAACGGCCGAGGTGCTGCTGCAGATTCCGATGGGCGTGGTGTCCGATGCCACGCGCCATGCCCGTCACGGCCGTAAGACCCTCATCATGGTGGGATTGACGCTGGGCAGCGTGGCCACCTGGTTCGTCTACGTGCCGCCCGAGGGCGCGGGTCTGGTCTACCTGGGCATCTGGCTGTCGCTGGCCACCCTGGCCGGGTCGCTCACCGAAGTGGCCTACGGCGCCTGGGCCACCGAGATCACCAACGACTACCGCGAGCGGGCACGCTGCGCCAGCTACCAGACCTGGGCCTCGATCGCCGGCAAGGAGATGTACGCGCTGGTGCCGCTGCTGTGGTTCCTGTCGTCCAACCGCATCAACTTCGAGTCGCTGCAGGTGACGGCCTGGATCCTGGCCGCCGTCACGCCGGTGGTGCTGCTGTGCGCCTGGCGCTGGGCCCCGGCCGGCGACACGCTGGTGCCGATCGACCGCGTCTCGCTGCGGCAGATGCTCGACCTGGTGCTGCGCAACGGGCCGCTGCAGCGGGTGCTGGTGGTGCTGATGTTGTGGGAACTGGGCACCGGTTTCCTTTTCGGCCTGGACTTCATGCGGATCGACTCCTACCTCAAGGCCGGCGAGGCGGTGCCGCTGCAGAGCCTGTTCGGCGTCTGGGCCGCGATGGCCGGCCTGGCGGCCCTGCAGTGGGTGCTCAAGCGTCACGAGAAGCACCATGTCTGGGCGGTGTCGATGAGCTGCCTGGCCTGCGTGTTGCTGGCGCAGCTGGCGCTCGCCCCGGGCATGCCGCACCTGGTGCCGATCCTGGTGGGCGTGTGGATGCTGGTGGCCGCCACCGTGGCCGGCTCGCTGGTGGTGCCGATGTCGCTGGTGGGCGACCTGGCCGACTACGAGGCCCTGCGGTCGGGCCAACGCGCCGCCGGGCCGATGGTGGCCATCACGCAGATGACGCTCAAGCTGTTCGGTGGCGGCGCGGCCGCGGCGGCGCTCTGGGTCGTCAGCCTGTTCGGCTTCAAGCCCGGGCAGGACAGCTACGACGCGACCGCGGCCTTTGGCATCCAGTTCGTGTGCCTGGCCCTGCCGGCCATGCTCATCGTCACCGCTGCGATCGTGGCCTGGCGCTATCCCATCACGGCGCGGCGTCACCGGGCCATCGTGCACCGACTCGAGCGACGCCGCCAGAGGCAGACCTCGACGCGACCCGAAGGAGCCTGAGGTGGTGGACGTTCCCTGGTCGCAGCCGCTGCGCGTGCTCGCCCACGGCGACTCCAACACCTGGGGCTTCGTCAGCGACGCGGACACCGGCAACCCGGCGCGGCTGCCGGACGCCGATGGCTGGCCCGGCATCCTCGAGGCCGCGCTGGGCGGTGGCGTGCAGGTGCTGGTGGACGCGATCCCCGGCCGCCGCACCGATCGGGAGCCGACGCCGACCTGCCCATCCTCGACAGTGTCGCGCCGTCGGCCCTGAACGGACTGCAGCATGCCGAAGCGGCCGGACTGGCCCACGCGCCGCTGGACCTGGTGATCGTGATGCTGGGCACCAACGACCTTGGCATCGTTCCGGCGCTGCAAGTGGACGACATCGCGCAGGCCAGCGTTCGCGTGGCGCAGGCGCTGGTGCGGGGTGCCACCGCCTTCACGCCGGCCCGGGTGCCGCAGGCGCTGCTGGTCAGCCCGCCGCCGCTCGGTGGCGACGGTGCCGCCGTGGCCGGAATGCCGACGTGGCCGCGGCCGCCGCCGCCGGCGTGCACGTGCTCGATGGCGGCGCGGTCACGTCCACCAGCGGGCCCGACCGCGTTCATCTGGACGGCGTCGAGCACCGTCGGCTCGGCCTGGCCGTGTCGGACCGGGTCCTTTCGCTCCTGCGCGCCTGATGAACCCGATCCGTCGACTTGACTTCGAAGGAGCGATCCCTTGAGCCCTTCCACCGACTGGCGCACCCGCGCTACCGCCCTGCAGATCGATCCGCGCCCCGCCATCGGCGGCGAGCGGGTGTCGGCCTTGACCACCACGGACTTCGAGATCCGCCACCCGCACGACGACACGCCCGTGGCAGTGCTGCCCGACTGTGGCGAGGCCGATGTGGACCGTGCGGTGGCCGCCGCGCGGCAGGCCTTCGCGTCCCGCGTCTGGTCGGGCCTGGCGCCCTCGGCGCGTGCAGACCACCTGCGTGCCCTGGCCTACCGGATCGAGGCCCATGCCGACGAGCTGGCGCTGCTGGACAGCCTGGAGATGGGCATGCCCGTGACGCTGGGCGCCGCCGACCTGCGCGATGCCGCAGCCGGCGTGCGCACCACCGCGCAGCTGGCCGCGAACATCGACGACCGCCTGCTGCCCAGCGCGCCCAGCACCCTGGCCCTGGCGCGCCGGATGCCGCATGGCGTGGTCGGTGCCATCACCCCGTGGAACTTCCCGGTCTACGTGGCGCTGGACAAGGTGGTGGCCGCGCTGGCCATGGGCAACACGGTGGTGCTCAAGCCCTCCGAGGTGGCCTCGCTCGGTTGCCTGCGGCTGGCCGACCTGGCGCGGGATGCAGGCCTGCCGCCGGGCGTGCTGAACGTCGTGCCCGGCCGCGGCGAGACGGCGGGCCGCGCACTGGCCTCGCACATGGACGTCGACGCGCTCAGCTTCACCGGCAGCACCGCCACGGGGCAGCGCCTGATGGCCTACGCCGGACAGTCCAACCTGAAGGCGCTGATGCTCGAATGCGGCGGCAAGTCGCCGCAGTTGGTGTTCGACGACCTGGGCGATCTGGACGGCCTGGCCGACGCGCTGGTGGAAGGTTTCACCTGGAACAGTGGCCAGCTGTGCGTGGCCGGCACGCGCATCCTCGTCGCGCGGCCGCTGCTGGAGCCGCTGTGGCAGCGGCTGGCGCAGCGGGTCGAGGCGCTGGTCACGGGCGACCCGCTGGCCGACGACACCACGCTGGGCCCGCTGGCCAGTCGAGCCCAGGCCGAGCGGGTGCGCGGCTGGCTGGACCATGCGCGCCGCGACGGCCTGCGCCGTGTCGGTGGCCGCGCGGCGGAAGGTTTCTGCCACGTCGCCCCGACGCTGCTGCGCGACCTGCCGCACCGCCACCCGCTGATGCAGGAGGAGATCTTCGGCCCAGTGGCCGGCGTGGTGGCCTTCGACGGCGAGGCCGAGGCCCTGCGCCTGGCCAACGACACCCGTTACGGGCTGCAGGCGACGGTCTGGACCCGCGACACCGCGCAGGCCCAGCGCCTGGCTCTGCAATTGCAGGCCGGCAGCGTGGTGGTGAACGCCACGGCCACGTCGGCGCCGTCCGGCGTGTCGGGCCTGGGCGCGGAGCCGGTGAAGATGTCGGGCTTCGGCCCGGGAGGCGGCGTGGCCGGACTTCTGGCCTGCACCCGGCTGCGCAGCGTGGTCTTCAACCTGGAGTGAGCGCCATGAACGGGGCAGTCTCCGATCTGTCGGGTCTGTCGCCGGTGGCCACGGTCGCCGAATCCGAAGGCCTCACGCTCGTGCTGCCCGCGGAACAGGCCATCGGTGCCGGCTTCGCGGTGTTGCTTCGCGCGGCCTGGATCACGCTCACGGTCCATTCGGACCTCCAGGCAGTCGGCCTCACGGCGGCCTTCGTCGGCGCCCTGGGCCGCGCAGGCATCGGCTGCAACGTGGTCGCGGGGGCCTACCACGACCACATCTTCGTCCCGCTCGAGCGGGCTCAGTCGGCGATGGCCGCGCTCAAGGCCTTGCAGCAGGGGGCGACGGATTGACGGGTTGCGCCGCACCCATGCGCCGCCCGCGGGCGTCGATGAGCGTTTCCCAGGTCTTGCCCTCGTCCAGCGACAGTTCCCAGTGCTGCCGCAACCCGCCGCCCGGCAGCGGCGACCAGCTCATCCGGTGCAGCCCAACGCGGCCGTCGAAGAAGGTGTTGACGCCCGTGAAGACCAGCGCCCCGTCCTGCACGACCCCGCTCATCATCAGCGGATGGCCGTCGTCGTTGATGTAGAGCTGATGCCAGCGCTGCTGGAAGCGGTCGTACCAGGTCGTCACCTCGCCGCGACCCGCGATGGCCCCGCGCCAGTGGCCGCGCATGGCGCAGCGCAGCAGCATGGGCGCCATGTGCAGGTGGCCGGCCAGCGGTCCCCCGTGCGCGGTCATGCGGAAGTGGCCGATGGCGAAGTCGAAGGCCTTGTACTCTGCCGGCTTGCACAGTTCGCCCGGCGGGGGCTCCACGGTCGCGGCCAGGGCTAGCGCTGGCGCGGCGAGCACCAGAGCGGCCGAGGCACGGCGCAGCGACGGCGCGAGGTCGGCGAGGTGCGCGAGACAGGTCATCCACGCACCTCCGGTCCCCCGGCGTCCAGCCACTGCGCGATCTGGTCCAGCGGCTTCTTGATGCCACCATGCACGGGCACCCGGCAACCCGGCTTGGGATAGCCCACCACCAGCAGGATCACCGGCTTCTCCGAGGCCGGCCGGTCGCAGATCTCGTTGAGGAAGCCCATCGGACTGGGGGTGTGCGTGAGCGTGGCCAGCCCGGCGTGGTGCAGGGCCGCGATCAGGAAGCCCGATGCGATGCCCACCGACTCGGGCACGTAGTAGTGCGAGAAGCGCGAGCCGTCGGGTTGCACGCCGTACTTCTGCGCGAAGATGGCGATCAGTACCGGAGCCTCCTCGAGGAAGGGCTTGTTCGGGTCAGTGCCCAGCGGCGCCAGGGCGTCCAGCCATTCCTTGGGCGCCTTGCCGCCGTAGAACTCGCGCTCTTCCTTCTCGGCGGCCTCGCGGATGCACTGCTTGCGGGCCGGGTCGGTGATGACGCTGAAGAACCAGGGCTGCTGGTTGGCGCCCGACGGCGCGGTGCCTGCAGCCATCAGGCAGCTTTCGATCACCTCGCGCGGCACCGGACGCGAGTCGAAGTCGCGAACCGTGCGGCGCCGCGCGATGTCGTGGTGGAACGCGGCCGCGCGCTCGCGCATGAGTTCCGGGTCGTACTCGCGATAGTCGGGCAGGGGCTCCTGCAGGAAGGTCGTCGCGGCGGCGGCATCGTGCGTCATGGACATGTCCGGGTCGAACTCCGGGGTGGGTTTCGGGGCGGCGCGCTGCCCGCCGTCAGGGCCCGGCATCGGCGTGCGCCAGGGGTGGCAGGCCGGCCAGCGTGTGCGCGGCGATCCAGCCGAAGGTCATGGCGGGGCCTAGCGTGATGCCGCCCGCAGGATAGGTGCCGCCGAACAGGCTGGCAGCGTCGTTGCCGGCCACGCAAAGGCCGCCGATCGGCTCGCCGTCGCCGCGCAGCACGCGGGCGTGCCCGTCGCTGGCCAGCCCGGCCAGCGAGCCGATGTCGCCGGTCTGCAGGCGCACTGCGTAGAAGGGCGGCTTGTCCAGCGGCCCCAGGTTGGGATGCGATCGGCTTGCCGGGTCGCCGTAGGCCCGGTCGATGGTGCTGGATCCGCGGCCGAAGTCCGGGTCGTGCCCGTCGCGCGCGTGGCGGTTGAATGCAGCCATCGTCGCCGACAGCGTGCGCGCATCGAGTCCCGTGCGCGCGGCCAGGGTCAGGACATCGGGGGCCTCGACCAGGTAGCCCGACCGCAGCCACGGCCCGATGCCCAATGGAAACGGCGGCACGGCGCCCAGGCCGTGGCGACGAAGCGCGGGCCGGTCGGCGATCAGCCAGCAGGCGGGCTCCCGGCCCTTTGCATCGGCCAGCATCGCCTGCGCGAACAGCGAGTAGCTCGTTGCTTCGTTGACGAAGCGCCGCCCCTGCGCGTTGACCGCGATGAAGCCGGGCTTCTGCCGCTCCATGAAGTGCGGGAAGCCCTCCTCGCCAGCGGCAACCGGCACCCGCGAGGCTGGCGCCCACGAGGCCGTGCTGGGGCCGGCCACGACGCGGGCCCCCAGATCCTCGGCCAGCGACAGCGCGTCGCCTTCGATGCTGTCGGGCACGATGCGCACGTGGGCCTCGCCCTGCGCGCCGGGCGGAAAGAAGCGCCGGCGCAGGGCGGCACTGCCGCTGAATCCGCCGCCGGCCAGCACCACGCCGCGCCGCGTGGCGACTTCCAGCGCGCCGTGCGGCGTCGCGGCGGTGATGCCGCGAATGCGGCCCTCGGCCAGATGCAGCGCCGCGAGCCGGGTCCCGGTGAGAAGGCGCACGCCGCGTGCCCAGCCTGCCGCCGCCAGCGCCGCGGCCAGGCCATTGCCGTTGGCGATGCGCGTGCCGCGCGCATGGCCGCCCGCGCGGTCGAGAGCATGCCGCGCCAGCAGTCGGGCAGCGTGCCAGGCCGCGGCCGGCGCGCGGTGCGCCCGCCGCATGATCGACAGTTCGCCGCTGGGGATGGTCATGCCGCCGAAGACCAGGGTGCTCTCGAGCGGTCTGCGCAAGGTCGTGAAGCGCCCGCCCAGCCGGCGGGCATCGAAGACCCCGGGGATGAGCGAACGCGCGCCGCGCGAGGCGCCGGTCCAGTCGGGGTGGTAGTCCATCGAGCCGGTGGCCAGCGTGAAGCGCGGCCCGCCCGCTTCTTCCACGAAAGCCAGCATGCGCGGTGCCGCCTCCAGGAAGGCGCGCGCCCGCGCGGGCTCGAACAGCGGCCCGGCGGCCCGTTCGATGTAGGCCAGCGCGTCGCCGGCCGTGTCGTGGACCCCGGCTTCGCGGGCCTGACGGCTGCCCGGAATCCACACCATGCCTTCGCTCAGTGCCGTGGTGCCGCCCCACTGGGCGGACTTCTCGATCACCGTGACCGAGAGGCCCTGCGCCGCCGCCGCGAGGGCCGCGGTCAGGCCCGCGGCGCCGCTGCCGACAACGGCGACGTCGCAGGCCAGGCGCTCGATCGGGTCCCCGGGCTGGCTCACGGTGCCTTCAGGCCCTGCCGCAAGCCGCCGATGTAGGCCAGCCCCGTGGCCAGCAGGCCGCCGTCGACCACGATGGTCTGGCCGGTCATCCAGGTGGCCTGGGCCAGAAAGCGCACCGCGCGCACGATGTCGTCGGCGCGGCCGAAGCGGCCCATCGGCGTGCGCTCGAGATCGTGGCGCAGCACATCGGGGTCCGCCCGCGTGCCCACCATCGACACGCTGTTCATCTCCAGCGGCCCCGGCGCGATGGCATTGACCTGGATGCCGAACGGTGCCAGTTCGATCGCCATGGCCTGCGTCAGCGAGGCCTGCGCGCCCTTGGTGACGCCATAGACCGGCTCGGTCGCCCAGGCGGTACTGGCAGCCACCGACGTGATGTGCACGATGCGCCCGCCACCCGCGGCCTTCATGCGGCGGCCGACCTGCTGCCCGCACAGGATCATGCCGCGCACGTTGACTGCGAGTTGCGCGTCGATGTCGGCCAGGGGCATGTCGAGGAAGTGGCCTGCGCGCGAAATCGAGGCGCAGGCCACGAACAGGTCCGGCGACTGTCCCTGCCAGAACTGGTCGACCTGCTCGAAGGCGCGCTCGATCTGGTCGGCATCGGCCAGGTCGACGATCACGCTGCGGAACAGCGCGCCTGCCGCGGCGGCCGTGGCGTCGCCCGGGCTGCGGTCCATTCCGATCACCTCGGCGCCTTCGGCACAGAAGGCCGCGGCGCAGGCCTGGCCCAGGCCGCTGGACGCCCCGCTGATCAGCACGCGGGCTGGCTTTCCGTCTTTCCGGTTCGCGTTTCGCATGGGTTTCGCTCGAAGGGGCGGCCGCTCAGGTTGTCTCGGCCCGGGCCGGGGCCGCGAGTCCGAAGCGCCGATAAGCCTCTGCCGGAGCGTCGTTGGAACGCATGAGGCCCACCATCTGCGCCAGCAGCCGGTCACGGATCTCCGGTGCTTCGATAGGGTGGAGCTGCCCCGGGTCGTCATGCAGGTCGTACAGCCGCGTGCGGCAGTCGATCTGCACCCCGGAACCCAGGAAGCTGTAGATCGGCGACTTCTCGTCGCAAGGCACCTTCAGCAGGGGCACGCCCTGCGTGAAGTCGAAGGGTGGTGCCAGCGTGGCCCCTTGTAGTTCGGCCACGCTAAAGCGGCGCTTCAGGTGGGTGGGCATCAGGGTGTAGTTGTAGAGATCGCCGCCGTTGATGTCGGGCGGATAGTAGAAGAGGGTGTAGCGGCCATCAGTCACGTTGATCGCGCAACCGTGCTGCCCGTAGAGGCCGAACTCGCGCACGCGCGCCTGCGGATCATCAAGGAGCGGCAGCAGCGAACGGCCCTGCACCTCGGCGGGAGCGGCCACTCCGAACATGTCCAGGAAGGTGGGCACCAGATCGATGGTCTGGGTCAAGGCGCTGCGGCGCTGACCGGCTCGCACGGCATGTGCCGGGTGCCAGATGGTCAGCGGGATATGGGCCACCTCGTTGTACACCGGCATCAGGCACTTGCCCCACAGGTCCTGCTCTCCTAGCAGGAAGCCGTGGTCGGTGGTCATCAGCACGGCGGTGTTCTTCCACATGTCGTGCCGGTCCAGGAAGTCGAGCACGCGGCCGAGCTGGTGGTCGCAGTGCGCCAGTGTGGCGGCATAGTTCGCGCGAAGCTCGGCCACCTCGTCGGGCGTTTCGTGCACCGGGCCGTAGGGCGGCCAGTCCAGCGTGGGACCACGGTAGTGCGTCGGGTAGTCGGCACGCCACATAGCCGGCACATCGAAGGGCTCGTGCGGGTCGAAGGTTTCGAGCTGCAGGAACCAGTTGTCGGCGTCCTTGTTGCGCTCGAGGAACTCCAGCCCGGCCTGGAAGGTCTTTGCCGCTGGGTAGTCTTCGGGCGTCTTGATGAACGCGCGGTTGATCATGTCGCGCCGGAAGACGTTGCGGCGCTCGGTACGCAACTGCACGGGGTGGTACTGCTCCTTCCACGCCGTCTCGTCAGGTGCCACGACCGCCTTCCAGGGGTCGCCCTGGTTTCCTCGGATCAGGTCGTAGCTGTCGAAGCGGTTGTGGTAGGTCGAACCGCCATCGTCCCAGTAGTGCAGATGGTCCGTGCAGAGGTGGCTGTAGACGCCCTTGGCCTGGTAGAGCAGCTCTGGCAACGCGTGGTCGAACGGCTCCAGCGGCCCCCAGGAGCGGTGCAGGAAGTTGTAGCGCCCGGTCATCATCTCGCGGCGCGCCGGCATGCAGGGCAGACTGCCGACATAGTGCGTTTCGAAGACGACCGAGCGCTGGGCCAGGCGGTCGAAATTGGGCGTCTTGACCGTGGTGCCGCCGTAGCACTGCAACGAACGGCGGTTCAAGGTGTCGAACATCACAAAGAGAACACGCATGTTGCACCAGTCCCCGGTGGTGTCAGTCGGCGGTGAATCCGCTGGCTCTGATAGGCCCCTCCCAGCGCCTGTAGTGCGCAGCTTGCGTGCGCGCCAGATCAACAGCAGTGGAGTAGCTGGCTTGCTGCCCCAACGCTGCGATCCGCTCTTGTGTATCGGCAAGCTTCATGACCTCGGCCACCGCGGATGACAGCCTCGTCACGAGCTCCGGCGTCATGCCTGGAGGGCCGTACAACGCCAGAAAGCCATCGGAGGCCACGTCGACCCCGGCTTCCTTCAGCGTGGGAACCTCGGGCAGCAACCGCGAGCGCTTCTCGCCTGTGACGGCCACGATGCGCAGTCGACCTGCGCGGTGATGCTCCAGCGTCTCGGCCGCGGTGTCGATGACAAGAGGGATCTGGCCTGCAAGCAGGTCCTGCACGGCCGGCGCCGCACCCTTGTACGGTACGTGGGTCATGGGTACGCCGGCGGCCTGTGCAATGAGGTAACCGGTGAAGTGCGGCAGCGTCCCAGCGCCTGAGTGGCCGTAGCTCGCCTTTCCGGGGTTGACCTTCATCCAGGCCAGCAGCGCCTTCAGGTCGCCCGGCGGGGCGCCAGGCCCGGCGGTCAGGGCGAAGTCGAACGTGGTCACGCCCGCCACTGGCGCGAAGTCCTTGACCGGGTCGTAGCCGACGTTCTTGAATACCCAGGGGAGCGCCACCAGTGCGGCCCCGCCCACCAGACACAGCGTGAGCCCGTCGGGCGCGGCGCGCTTGAGGTCTCCCAATGCCAGCCGCCCGGCAGCCCCTGGCTTGTTCTCGACGATGACGTTCTGCCCGAGCGCCGGGCGCAGCTTCTCGGCCAGCAAGCGCGCCAGGATGTCGGCGGAACCACCCGGCGCAAAACCGACCAGGATGCGCACAGCGGGCTTGTCCTGGGCCCGTGCAAAGCCGCCCACTGCCATCAGGCCCATGGACAGCGCCGCCTGGCGGCGGTTGAGGGGGTGCTTCATCGGGACGCTCCTCCGTGAGAGGTGAAGTCATGCTCGGTCACCACCAGGCGGGTGAACCGACTGGTGTGGGCCAAGGTGTCTCCCCGTGTGGGGCTCGGGCCGCCGTGGTAGACGGCGTTGTAGGCGGCCTCGTCGGCAAACCACTGCTCGGCCACGCCGTCCCAGTCGTGGTCGTCCGCAGGCTTTCCGCCTAGGCGGCTGTCGTCGCGGCGCACGTTGACCACGTAGCGCAGCAGGTGAGGCGCCTGATGCCGGGCGACGTCGTGCGCATGGCGGTTCAGCCACCAGTCGCGGAAGGCGTCCAGGCTCATGCCTTCGGCCCGCTTGAGGAACCACATCACCTTGATCATCGGAGGCTTTCCATGATTCGCCGCAGCGCCGCCTCGATCCCGGGTTCGGTGCTGAAGTGGCCGGCCAGCGGCACCAGTTCCAGGTGCGCCTCGGGCCAGGCCCGCTGCAATTCGAAGGCCGTCACCGGCGGGCACACGACGTCCAGCCGGCCGTTGACGATGTAGCCGGGAATGTGGCGGATGGCCGGGATGCCATCGAGCAACTGGTTGGGCGCCAGGAAGAAGCGGTGGCGCATGTAGTGGGTGCCGACCCGCTGGTAGGGAATGCAGTAAGCCGGCGTCAGCTCGGCATCGATGGCCGCGAGGTCTTCGGTGCTCGGGTCGGCGGAGCAGCTCAGCCATTCGTAGCGCGATTTCAGAACCGCGGCCGGCCCGGCCACGGCGGGGTCGGGGTCGAGGATGCGGTCGCGCAGGCGCTCGAACCATTCGGTCGCCTGGTCGGTGGGCACGGGGCCGACGGTCTGCTCCCACACGTCGGGGTAGAAGTTGCGCAGGCCGCCCTGGAACCACTGCATCTCACGCGCCGAACCCAGCCAGATTCCGCGCAGCACCAGGGCTTCGCAGCGATGTGGATGGGCCTGCGCGTAGGCCAGCGCCAGCGTGCTGCCCCAGGAGCCGCCAGACACGATCCAGCGCTCGATCCCGAGGTGTTCGCGCAGGCGTTCGATGTCGGCCACCAGGTGCTGCGTGGTGTTGTCGCGCAGCTCGCCCGCCGGCGTCGAACGACCGCAGCCGCGCTGGTCGAACATCACCAGGCGATGGGCCTGCGGGTCGTGCACCTGGCGCATGCTCGGTTCCATGCCGGCGCCCGGACCGCCATGCAGGTAGACGACCGGCCGACCCTGCGCGTTGCCCGACTCCTCGAAGTACATCGTGTGCAGGTCGTCGAGTGCCAGCCATCCGGGCCGCGTGGCTCCAGCGGTCAGGTGGGGATCTTTTTGCATACAAGCAGTCTACGTGGTGTCGCCTGGTGGCCGCAAGCCAAGCGAACCCTGAGCCGGCTCTGGGAGGGCGCGGTCGGCAGGTTCGACCCAATCCTGTCGACATGTTGTGCCCAAAAGATACACTCGTTGTCGAGCCAGGAAGCGGGAGGCGACATGGCGTTGGCATCTTCGGAAACGCCCGCGACGGGCGGTGAGTTGTTGTCCGGATTGAGCGCTCTGCTCGATCCTGCGGGACTCATGACCGATCCGGCGCTGCTGGCCCGCCACGCTGCCGACTGGACCGGCAAAGACCGCTGTCTGCCGGTCGCCGTCGCGAGGCCGCGCAGCACACAGGAAGTCGCGGCGGTACTGGCCTATTGCCATGCCCACGCGTGGCCCGTCGCCGTTCAGGGTGGCCTGACCGGGCTGTCAGGCGGAGCGACCCCGCGGCCGGGTGAACTGGCGCTTTCGCTGGAGCGCCTGTGCGGTGTGGAGCATCTGGACACGACGTCCGCCTTCATGGTGGTGGGCGCGGGCACTTCCCTGGCCGCGGTGCAGGACGCCGCAGCCGAACAGCGACTGACCTTCCCCCTGGATCTGGCCTCGCGCGGCACCTGCACGGTCGGCGGCAACATCGCCACCAATGCCGGCGGCAACCGGGTGCTGCGCTACGGCATGACCCGCAACCTGGTGCTGGGCCTGGAGGCGGTGCTGGCCGACGGCACCGTCCTGTCCTCGCTCGGCGGCGTGCTGAAGGACAACGCGGGCTATGACCTCAAGCAGCTCTTCATCGGGAGCGAAGGCACGCTGGGCGTGGTCACGCGTGCCTCGCTGCGGCTGTTCCCCGAGCCAGCCGAGCGGCTGAGCCTGCTGGTTGCTCTCGCCAGCTTCGACGCACTCCTGGCCTTGCTCGGGCGATTCCGTGCGGCCCTGGGTCCGCGCCTGACGGCGTTCGAGGCGATGTGGGACAGCTACATGGAGTGCGCGCTGCGCGTCAGGAAGCTTGCCCGTCCCTTTGCGCAACGCCATGCGTTCTACGCGCTGGCCGAAGTGGAATCGCTCAATCCCCACGAGGACAGGCGCCAGGTCGAAGTCCTGGTGGCCGATGCGGTCTCGAAGGGCGAAGCGACCGATGCGATCCTGGCGAACTCGCTCGGCGAGGCCAGTCGCCTGTGGCGCATCCGCGAGTGTGCGGGCGAGTTGCTGGGCGCCCTGAAGCCGGCGGGGGCGCACGACATTTCCATGCCCGTCCACTTGATGAACGAGTACGCCAGGCGGGTGGAGGCCCGATACCGGGTCGAACTGGGGGGCGAGGGGCTGTGCGCCTTCGGGCACCTGGGCGACGGCAACCTGCACCTCATGTCGCCCCTGCGTTCAGCGGACGATGCGCAAGCGCTGGACGCCATCGTCTACGGCCTGCTACCGCCGGGTGGATCGGTCTCGGCCGAGCACGGCGTGGGCGTGAGCAAGAAACAATGGCTGGGAGTCTCCCGGTCTGAGGCGGAGATCGCGGTCATGCGCAGCCTGAAGCAGCACCTGGACTCGCGCGGGATCCTCAACCCGGGGCGTGTCATCTGACTCTTTGGCCCTCACGCCCGAAAAGCCAGCCGCCGCTCATTGGAGGTCCCATGAATGGTGGTGGTGGCCTGGGGCGGAATCGAACCACCGACACGCGGATTTTCAATCCGCTGCTCTACCAACTGAGCTACCAGGCCTTCGGCTTGCACCAAGCCCTCAAGTATAGCGCGGGCCCCTGCGGCCGGTTCAGAGCGCGCCGCGCTTGCTGCGCGCCAGGTCCACGCCCAGCTGCTTGAGCTTGCGGTAGAGGTGCGTGCGCTCCAGGCCCGTCTTCTCGGCCACGCGCGTCATCGACCCGCCCTCCTTGGCGAGGTGGAACTCGAAGTAGCTCTTCTCGAAGGCGTCGCGCGCCTCGCGCAGCGGGCGGTCGAGGTCGAAGCTCTGCTCGGCGCGCGGGCCCTCGTGCAGCGAAGCGGCCAGGGGCAGCGCCGGGCTCGGCAGCGCGGCGCCCTGGCCCGCGTGGCTTTCGTAGCTATCCATCCGCTGCGGCAGGCGTGCCACCGGCACCGGCGCGGGGGTCGCCGTGGCTGCGGCACGCTGGCCCGGCTTGATAAGGGCCTGGTCCACGGCGCGCAGCAGCTTCTGCAGCGTGATCGGCTTTTCCAGGAAGGCGCTCGCGCCCACCTTGGTGGCCTCGACGGCGGTGTCGATGGTGCCGTGGCCGCTCATCATGATCACCGGCATGGTGAGCTGCCCGCTGCTCGACCACTCCTTCAGCAGCGTGACGCCGTCGACGTCGGGCATCCAGATGTCCAGCAGCACCAGGTCGGGGCGCAGCGCCTCGCGCACCCGGCGCGCGTGGGCGGCGTTCTCGGCCAGCTCGACCGTGTGTCCCTCGTCGGTGAGGATCTCGGACAACAGAGCCCGGATGCCGAGCTCGTCGTCCACGACCAAGATGGTTGCCATGCGTCCTATGGAATCTGGGGGCCGCCGTCCTCGCCCGCCACGGCGGTGGGGGCGGCGGGCCGGCCCGCGCCGGCCGCAGGGGCCTCGGCGAACCGGGAAAATGATAGCGAAACCCGCGCCCCGGTCACCGGGCCGTCGCGCTTGTCGCTGGCGTGCACGTTGGCCGCGCGAAGCCGCGCCCCGTGTTCGTCGGCAATCTTCTTCACCACCGCCAGGCCCAGCCCGGTGCCCTTGGCCTTGGTGGTGACGTAGGGCTCGAAGGCCCGCTTGAGCACCTTGTCCGGGAAGCCGGGGCCGTTGTCGATGACCGCCAGCCGCACCGCGCGCAGCGCGCTGTCCTCGCCGCGGGCGCTCTGCGTGACGAGCTCGACCTGCCCGTCGGGCCGGTCGGCCACGGCGTCCAGGCCGTTCTGCACCAGGTTGTGGATCACCTGGCGCAGCTGCGTGGCGTCGCCGTGGATCCACGGCAGCCCCGGCTCCAGATCGGCCAGCAACAGGCCGTTGTCCTGCGCCTGGCCGTACAGTGCCAGCACCTCCTGGGCAAGGGCGTTCAGGTCCAGCGGCGCCAGCTGCGCAGCGGGCAGCCGGGCATAGTCGCGGAACTCGTTGACCAGCCGCTGCATCGCCTGCACCTGGCCGACGATGGTGTGCACGCTGCGCACCAGCAGCGCCTGGTCGGCGCCCTCGAGCCTGGGCCCGAGGCGGTGCTCCAGCCGCTCGGCCGAGAGCTGTATGGGCGTGAGCGGATTCTTGATCTCGTGGGCCAGCCGACGCGCCACCTCCGACCACGCCGCGCTGCGCTGGGCCGAGACGACCTCGGAGATGTCGTCGAAGACCATCAGCCGCTGCTCGCCCGGCAGCACGGCGCCGCGCACCAGCAGGCTCAGCAGCGCGCCGTCGCCGCGCTGCAGCTCGAAGCTGTCCTGCCATTGGTCGCGCTCACCGAGCTCGGGGCTGGTGGCCAGCAGCTCGAAGCGCTGCTCCACGGCCTGCGCGAAGGCCTGCAGCTCCGGCACCTCCGACAGCCGGCGGCCGCGCCACGCCAGCAGCGGCCGCTGCAGGATGCGCGTGGCGCCGGGGTTGACGGTGTCGATGCCGCCGTCGCGGCCGAACACGACGACGCCGGCCGTCAGCGTGTCCAGGATGGTCTGCAGGCGGCCGCGCGCGGCCTCCAGCGCCGCGATGCCGCGTTGCACCTGGGCACGCGCGTCGGCCATCTGCGCCGTCATCTCGGCAAAGCTGCGCGTCAGGCCGCCGAGCTCGTCGGCGCTCCTGAACACGGGCTTCTCGGTCAGGTCGCCGGCGGCCACCTGGCGCACGCCGTCGGCCAGCAGCAGCAGCGGGCGGGCGAGCTGGTTGCCCAGCACGATGGCCAGCAGCACGGCCGCAAACACCGCCAGCACCAGCGTCAGCGTCAGCGTGCCCACGTACATGCGGCGCAGGCTGTCGCGGGCCAGCGCGCGCTGCTGGTATTCGCTGTACGCGGCCTGCACGGCCAGCGCGTTGGCCGCCAGCGAGCGCGCAATGGGCTGGGTCACCATCAGGAAGCGCTCCTGGCCGGGCACCAGCGTGACCTGGCTGCTCGGCACGAGGGCCAGCGCGCGCACGCGCGGGCCCTGCGCGCCGACGGCCAGCGACTCGTCGTCCAGCCCCTCCAGGACGCTGACCGTACCGCCAGCGCGGGCCCTGCGCAGCAGCGCCGCGGACGGCCGCTCTGGCGGGCCCAGGGCCGCCGCGCCGCCTGCGGTGATGAGCACGGCGCCGCCGGCGCCGACCACGCTGGCCTCGCTGGCGCCCATCTGCTCGCGCAACCGCTCCAGCGACAGCGCCGACCACGCCAGCCCCGGCTCGCCCAGGCGGGCGGCGGCGATGCGCGTCTGGTCGCGCAGCTCCTCGGCCTGCGCGTCCAGCGTGCCCTTGCCCAGCGCCAGGCCGGCGTCCAGCGCGCCGGCCACCTGCACGTCGAACCAGGCCTCGATGCTGCGCGAGACGAACTGATAGCTCACGGTGTAGATCACCAGCCCCGGCAGCACACCCACCAGCGCGAAGATGCCGGCCAGCTTGATGAGCAGCCGGCTGCCGAACTTGCCGCGTTGCAGCCGGACCAGCAGCCGCAGCGCCACCACCAGCACCACCAGCGCCAGCAGCACGGCGACGACGGCGTTCACCCAGAACAGCCAGACGAAGTTGCGTTCGTAGAAACGGCTCTCGGGGCTGGCAAAGCCCAGCACGAAGGCCAGTACCATCAGCGCACCCAGCGAGGCCACGGCGCTGACGAGCCACGCCCAGCGCTGCGAGGAGGTCATGGCTCGATGCGAAGCGTGCGCGAGACGCCCACGGTCCAGTCGGCGCCGCCCCCCAGGCCGAACTGCATGGGGCCCGGCAGCTGCGAGCTGTCTAGCCGATAGCTGAACTCCAGGTAGTAGCTGGAATCCTTCTCGAGCCGATCGGCGTCGGTGAGCCTCCAGCCGCCGCTGCGCGAGACGGCCGCCAGCGCCTCGTCGAGCGAGGCGTAGCTTTGGTGCAGGCCGCCCAGGCTGACGCGCCAGGCGCCGGTCAGCGGCTGAAAGGCCAGCCGCCAGGAACGCGCCACGCGTGCGATGCGCTCGTCGCGCCAGTACCAGCGGTTGCGCAGCAGCGTGGCCTCGGCCACGAAGTAGATGGGCACGCCCTTCTGCAGCGCGTCTTCCACGGCGCGGGGCAGCGCCACGCGGGCGGCGAACTCCAGTTGGACCTCGGCCTCGACGCGCGCCGCCCGCAGCGTCAGCAACTCCACGCCCTGCGACAGGACCGCCGTCGAAGCCAGCGCCATCAGCACGGCGAGCCAGCCGGCGCGCAGTCCGGCCTGCAGGAGGGGCCACCACGCACCCGGCACGGGGCCGGCGCCCTGCAGCGTGGTGTGGCGGCGCCGGGTCGTGGCAGGCATGGCTCGGCGGCGTCTGGGCAGTTCTAGGTCTTGTGGATCAGCGCGTAGAAGAACCCGTCGTGCAGCGCGGCGCTGCGGGCGGGTGCCCCCTGCGGCGCATTGTCGGGCGATGGCAGCAGTTGGCCCGGCGAAGCGTCGTCGAGCCTGGGTGCGCCGGGGTGCGGGCGTTGCGTAAATGCGTCGATCTGCCGTGAACCTTCGTCGCGGAATACCGAACAGGTGGCGTACAGCAGCCGGCCGCCGGGCTTGAGCAGCGGCCACAGGGCCTCCAGCAGGTCGGCCTGCACCTGGGCCAGGGCGTGCACGTCGTCGGCGCGGCGCAGCCAGCGCACGTCGGGGTGGCGGCGCACGATGCCGCTGGCGGTGCAGGGGGCATCGAGGAGGATGGCGTCGAAGGGCCTGCCGTCCCACCACTGGCGCGGCTGGCGCGCGTCGCCGGCCTGCACGGTGGCCTTGAGCTGCAGGCGCTGCAGCGTCTGCTGCACGCGGGCCAGGCGGGCGGGGTCGTTGTCCAGCGCCAGCAGGTCGAGATCGGCCAGCTCCAGCAGGTGCGCGGTCTTGCCGCCGGGGGCGGCGCAGGCGTCGAGCACGCGGGCGCCCGGTGGCAGCGGTTCTCCCAGGCCCAACAGCAGCGGCGCGGCGCGCTGCGCGGCGGCGTCCTGCACCGAGACCTCGCCCTCGGCGAAGCCGTGCAGCGCCGTCACGGGGCAGGGCTCGTCGAGCACCACGGCCTGGCCTCGGCCCAGCGTCTGCCAGGGCGGGTCGTCCAGCAGCGTGGCGCCGCGGCCCAAGGCGGCCAGGCGCTGCACGTAGGCGGTGCCGCTGCCCCGGCGGGCGTTCACGCGCAGCGTCATTGGCGGCTTGCGGTTGGCCGTCAGCAGCAGCGCCTGCCACTGCGCGGGCCAGTCGCGCTTGAGCCGCTCGATCCACCACAGCGGGTGGTTGAAGGCGCCCAACGGCGCGTGGCGCACCGCCGCGACCAATGCCTCGCGTTCGCGCAGGAAGCGCCGCAGCACGGCGTTGGCGAAGCTGGCCGCCGCCGGGGCGCGCTGGTGCATGGCTGCCACGGCCTGGTCGACCAGCGTGTGCTCGGGGTAGGGCGGCGGGGCGTCGCCGGGGCCCGCGGGCCACAGCAGGGCCAGCGCCACCAGCAGCAGGGCGTCCACCGGCGGCGGCGGCGGCTTGGGCGCCAGCCGCTCGCGCA
>JBILSW010000135.1:0-7059 GCA_044371895.1 Rubrivivax sp. | reverse complement strand
GACCTCACCTGCGCCGCCGCTGGGCCGACCCGTTCACGGGTCGCGCCGACTGGGAGCTGCTGCCCGCGCCGCCACCCGAGGGCGGGTTCATTGGCGTGCGCAGCCGCTCGTCGGCACGCCGCCTGTCGCTGCAAGGGGCCACCGCCACCGAAGGCGAGCCCAGGGTCTCGGACTGGCGCTTCGCGCAGGCCGCAACAGCGGCCAGACGCCCGCCGAGCCCCCCGACAAGAAGAGGAGGAACCCCATGACCGTCGCGCCTTCGCCGCCCGGCCCGATCGGGGTCGACGACCTCGACGCCGCCACGCTGCCGCTGCCGCTGGCGCGCGTGCTGCTGCGCTTCGTCGAGGAATCGCCCGAGGTCTGCCGCCGTCACCAGTTCTATACCCTGCTGCAGAGCCAGCTCGTGTCGCTGCTGCCGCACACCGTGGCCGTGTGCGGAGCCTACGACCGGCGGCGGCGCGACCTGGTGTTCGACGTCTTCAACAGCGTCGTGCTGCCCCCCTGGCTGCAGCTCGGCCGGCCCGACTCGCCCTTCTTGTCGCGCCTGATCAACACCTGGCTTGACGGTCGCGGGGAACCGATGAGTGTGCCGCTGGGCGACCGCGCGGCGCTGCCCGACGAAGCGGCGGCGCTGCGCGAGGCCGGCGTCGAGCGGTTGCTGGTGCACGGCGTGTCGCGCCCCGAGCGGCTGCACGAGGTGAGCGGCTTCTACGTGCTCGGCGGTCCCCTGCCCAAGGGCGATGTCGACGAGACCCGGCTGCTGCGGCTGGTGGTGCACGCGCTGCACGCGGCCTACCTGCGCACGCTGGACGTGGAGCGCGAGGTCGGCATGGTGCAGCGCGACCGGCTGCCCGCAGCGGCGCCATCGCGCCAGCCCCGGCAGGCTCGCATCACCCCGCGGGAGGCGCAGATCCTGACCTGGGTGCGCGAAGGCAAGAGCAACCAGGAGATCGGCGAGACCCTCGGCATCAGCGCGCTCACCGTCAAGAACCACATCCAGAAGATCCTGCGCAAGCTCGGCGCCAGCAACCGCGCCCACGCGGTGGCCATGGCAATGCAACTGCGGCTGCTGGAAGACGGCCGGGGAGGCCTCTGATGCGCTGCATGCAGGCTGCGCGCGACGTGATCCTTTCGGCCCATCGCGCATCCCGGCGCCTGTCGCAGGCCCCCCGAAGAATGCGGCGCTTTCCACGAACCGCACCCGACGAGCGGAACGCCAAGATGCCCTCGACGAGCCTGAAGACCCTGCGCGGCGCCGCGCTGCTCGCCCTGGCCTGCGTGCCGCTGGCCGCCCAGGCGTGGTGGGACGACGCCTGGAGCCAGCGCACGCGCATCACGCTCAATACCAGCGCCGCCGGCATCGAGACGCGCGAGGCGCTGTCGCAGCTGGCGGTGCCGGTGCGGCTGCACTCCGGCAATTTCGACTTCATCGCGGCCAAGGCCGACGGCAGCGACCTGCGCGTCGTGGCCGGCGACGACAAGACCCCGCTGAAGTACCGCATCGAGCGCTTCGACGGCGCCAACGAGCTTGCGGTGCTATGGGTGCAGGTGCCGGCGGTGGCGCCCGGCAGCGACAAGAACGTGCTCTACGTCTACTTCGGCAACGCTGGTGCAGCAGCCGAGGCGCCGGCACCCGTGGTCGATGCCGGCGCCGTGGCCGCGATCCGCTTCGCCGAGGCCGACGGCAGCGCTGCCGACCACACCGGCGCGCTGAAGGCGACCGCGCCGGCGACGGTGGAGCCCAACGGGCTGATCGGCCCGGCGGCCCGCCTTGCCGGCAAGGCCATCGCGTGGCCGGCCGCACCAGCGGTGCAGGCGGCGACCGGCGCGCCTTACGCGGTGTCGCTGTGGGTACGGCCGGAGTCGGCGGGCGGCACGCTGTTCTCGCAAGGGCCGCTGGCGCTGGCCCTCGATGCAGGCCAGGCGGTGGTGAGCTTGGGCGGCGTCACCGTGCGCGGTGGCAACCTTCCGCCCAACGCCTGGGCGCAGGTCGCGGCGGTGCTGGCCGCCGGTCAGCTGACGCTGTACGTGAACGGCAGCGCCGCCGGCAGCGCCGCGGTCGCGGCGTCGCCGGCCATCGGCGGCGGCATGGCCGTCGGCGAGGGCCTTACCGGCCTGGTCGACGAGTTGGTCGTCGCCAACGCCGCGCGGACCGCCGAGTTCGTCCGGTTCAACCACGCCGCCCAGTCCGCCGATGCCAAGCTCGTGGCGGCGATGCTGCAGGCCAAGGGCGCGGCCGAAGCCGGCGAAGGTGGCCACGGCGGCTACATGGGCATCCTGGTGAAGAACCTCACCGTCGATGCCTGGGCCGTGATCGTGCTGTGCGGCGTGCTGTTCCTGATCGCCACCTGGGTGATGGTCGACAAGTTCTTCCTGGTGCGCCGCACCGACAGCGCCAACCAGGGCTTCCTGGCGCAGTTCCGCGACGCGCGCGACGTGATGCAGGTGCAGGGCGCAGCCGCGCACCCGCGTTCGAGCCTGGCCCGCATCTACGACGCAGGGCTGCGCGAGCTGCGAAAGCGCGACGTGGGAGCGGGTGGCCTGCCGCTGTCTGGTGCGTCCATCGACGCCGTGAAGGCCGCCGTCGACGCCGACGTGGTGCGAGAGAACAACCGGCTGAACAGCCTGATGGTGTGGCTGACGATCGCCATCTCCGGCGGCCCCTTCCTGGGCCTGCTGGGCACGGTGGTGGGCGTGATGATCACCTTCGCGGCCATCGCCGCGGCCGGCGACGTCAACGTCAACGCCATCGCCCCGGGCATTGCCGCGGCGTTGCTGGCCACGGTGGCCGGCCTGGCGGTCGCGATCCCGGCGCTGTTTGGCTACAACTACCTCACGTCGCGCATGAAGACGATCTCGTCGGACATGCAGATCTTCGTCGACGAGTTCGTCACCCGCGTCGCCGAGAGCTACGGTCAGCGCTGAAGCGGCAGGGGATGCCATGTCCGCCGACGTCAAGTCCGACAACCAGCCCTACGACGACATCAACATCACCCCGATGCTCGACCTGGCGTACGTGCTGCTGGTGACCTTCATCATCCTCACCACCGCAAGCGTGCAGGGCGTGCGGGTGAACTCACCGCAGACGTCGGCGGTCAGCAACCTGGCCAAGCCGCAGACGCGCGCCGTCACCATCACCTCCGACGGCAGCATCTACCTGGACGCCTTCCCGGTGAGCATCGACCAGCTCAAGACGAGCCTGGGCCATTACAAGGCCGCCAATCCGAACCTGCCGGTCGTGCTCAAGGGCGATGCCGAGGTGCAGTACGACGTGGTCGTGCAGGTGCTGAACGTCATCAAGTCGCTCGACATCACCGAGGTCGGGCTGGTCACGAAGCGCGCAGCGCCCTGAGCGCCGCCGCGGGAACGCGTCATGCAGGTCCAGTCCGAATCCAAGCCCTACGACACCATCAACGTCACGCCAATGCTGGACCTGGCGTACGTGCTGCTGGTCGTGTTCATCCTGATGACCACGGCAACGGTGCAGGGCATCACGCTGGCGCTGCCCAAGCCCTCGGCAACGCCGCCGACCGAGCGCAACGAGGTCGTCGTGCTGCGGGTCGAGTCCGACGGCAGCCTCAAGCTCAACGGTGCGCCTCGCACCGAGCAGGCACTGCGCGCCGATCTCACGGCGGTCAAGGCCCGCGACGCCAAGGCGACCGTCGTCATCCAGGGCGACGGCCGGACACAGTACCAGCGCGTGGTGGCGATGGTCGATCTGTGCAACGAGCTGCAGATCGGCCTGAGCCTGGCCACCTCGCGCATCGGCTTCTGAGGAAGACCCCAAATGCACAAGCCCCCCACCCGCTGTCGCCTGGGCCTGCCCGCGCTCGGCGGGCTGCTGGCAGCGGCCCTGCTGCTGGCGGCCTGTGGCGACGAGCCTCCGCCGCAGCGCAAGATGCAGACCGTCAAGCTGCTCCCCGACACGCCGCCGCCACCCCCGCCGCCGCCGAAGGAGAAGCCACCCGAGCCGCGAAAGGAGGACAAGCCACAGGCGCAGGCACCGCAAGTCAAGGCCGAGCCCCAGCAGGCCGCTCTGAAGAGCGACGAGGCCGCCGGCACGGGCCCCGGCAGCGGCTTGGTGGCCGGCAACGTGACACAGGACTACACGGACCAGAAGATCGGCGACAAGCCGCAGATCGGCGGCAGCGGTGCCGACATGACGGCCCGGCTGGCCGCCAACAGCTTCGCCAGCGCCACGACGCGCTCGCTCAACGAGTTCCTGGCGCGCGAGCGCGAGCTCAAGCGCGGCGACTTCCGCGCCCAGGTGCACCTGTGGCTTGCGCCGACGGGTGCGCTGCAGCGTGCCGAACTCGTGGGCAGCACGGGCGACCCCGCCACCGACAAGGCGCTGCGCGATGCGCTGCAGCGTTTCCCCGGTGCCGTCTCCCCGCCGCCGCAGGCCTTGCCGCAGCCGCTGCGGCTGCAGGTCACCAACCGGATGCTGGGATGAGGAAGCTGAATCGGTTCGCGCCGGCCTGGGCCGGCGGGATGTTGCTGTGTCTGGCGTCGGCCGCGACGGCGCAGCCAGCGGCGGCCCCCACGGGGGCGGCCGCCGAGCGGGAGTCGCTGGAGAGCCTGCGCGAGACCACTCTGGCGCTGATCGAAGTGCTGGTGGCCAACGGCACGCTGACGCGCGAGAAGGCCGACCAGCTGCTGGCCGAAGCGCGTCGGCGCGCCGCCAGCCGGCCGCCTGCGGCGGGCGAGTGGGGATCGCCGCCCCCCGCACCGGCCGCACCGGCCACACCCGTGACGCGCGTACCCTTCGTGCCGCAGATCGTGCGCGACCAGATCCGCAACGAGCTGCGCGAGGAGATCGTCGCCCGCGCCCGCGCCGAACGCTGGGGCGTGCCGAACGCCACCGCGGAGTGGACCGATCGCATCCTCATCAGCGGCGACCTGCGCGTGCGCGGACAGGCTGATCTGTTCGACGACCAGAACCTCTCGCCGCTGGACTTCGTCACCGGAGCAGCCGCCACGCTGGCCACGCGGGCGCCCGACTTTGCCAGCGCGACCTCCGTGGGCCTGCCCACGGCCAACACCCAGGTCGACCGCAACCGCAGCCGCGTGCGGGCGCGGCTGGGCGTCACGGCACGGGTGAGCGACTGGGTCACCGGCGGCCTGCGGCTGGCCACCGGCAGCACCACCGACCGCGTCTCGACCAACCAGACGCTGGGTCAGAACTTCAACAAGTACAGCTTCCTTGTCGACCAGGCCTACGTGCGCCTGACGCCCTGGGAGTGGGTCAGCGCCTCGGCCGGTCGCATTCCCAACCCGTGGTTCGGCACCGACCTCGTCTGGAACGACAGCCTCAGCTTCGAGGGCGGCGCCCTCACCGTGCGCCGGCCCGAGGCGGCCTCGGCGACCCTGCTGCCCTTCGCCACCGTGGGCTACTTCCCGGTGCGCGACAGCGCGCCGCCGCGGCGCGGCCGCGGGCTGCTCGGCGCCCAGGTCGGCCTGCAGTGGGAAGCCAGTGAGCTGACCCGTGTGCGCGTGGGCTATGCGCGCTACCGCTTCCGCTACTTCGAGGGTCAGATCGACGGCGACTACAGCGCTGTCACGGGCCCCGGCGCCAGTTATGGCCAGTACGAGTACGAGGCCGGCCTGCGCCAGCGCGGCAACACGCTGTTCCTGACCAACAGCCCGCTGGAGATCGCCGCCGGACTGGGCCTGGACCGCGCACGCTGGGGCCTGGCTTCACGCTTCGAGCCCTGGACGCTGACCGTGGCGGCGCAGTGGTCACACTTCGCGCCCGTGGTCGTGGGACTGACGGCCGAAGTGGTGCGCAACGAGGCGTTCGATCGTCAGGAGATCGCCTCACGCACCGGCGGCCTGCTCCTCGACGACGCGCGCAACTACGGCTTCGGGGGCCGGCTCACCGTGGGCATGCAGGAGGTGCGCAACCTGCACGACTGGCAGCTGAGCCTGGCCTACCGCTGGCTCGGCAGCGACGCCGTGCCCGACGCATTCGTCGACAGCGACATCGGCCTGGGCGGCACCAATGTGCGCGGCTTGTCGGTTGGCCTGAACTACGGCCTGGCGCGCGACACGGCGCTGGGTGTGCGCTGGATCAGCGGCCGCACGATCAGCAGCCCGACCGTGCGCCCGGGCCGCGGCGAGCGGTTCGGGGTGGACAGCCTGCAGGTGGACATGAATGCACGCTTCTGACGGCAGCCGCGGGTCGTCCTTGCGGTCCCGCCGCCCGCGGACGCGGCCACTTCGGATCGCCGCTGCCGCGCTTGCGCTGGTCTGCGTCCTGCCGGCCCTGGCTCAGCAGTCCCCCAGCCGCGAGCAGGAGCAGATCCGGCGCCTGCGCCAGCAGGTGCAGCAGTTGCAGCAGGAACTGGCCGCCGCGCAACAGGGCGCACAGGCCGCGCGTGCCGAGGCCGATCAGCGCACGGCCAGCGCCCAGGCCGAGGCCAGCCGCGCGCGCCGCAGCGCCAGCGGCACGGCCCAGCGGGTGAAGGAACTCGAGGCTGAACTCGACACGCTGCGCAGCGAGCAGTCCGCGCAGCAGGCCCGCCAGACCGAGCTGACGCAGCAGCTCGAGCGCGCGCAGAACCAGCTGCGCAGTACGCGCAACGAACTCGGCGCGCGCGACCTGCGGCTGTCGCGCCGCGAGGGCGAGCTCGAGTCGCTCGAGGCTCGCTTCCGCAGTCAGAACGCCGCGCTCGACCTGTGCACCCGCCACAACCAGACGCTGCGCGGCGTCTCGCTCGATCTGCTGGGCCGTTGGCAGCGCATGGACTGGCGCGATGCGCTGGCGGCCAGGGAGCCCTTCGTGCAGACCGAGCGCGTGCGCATCGAGAACCTCGTGCAGGGCTACGAGGAGCAGATCGACCGCGCCACCCTGGCGCGCCCGGCCGCGGCCGGCGCTTCGGGGCCGGCTGCACGGCCATGACCCCTCAGGCGGCCCAGGCCATGGCGGCAGCGGCGGCGTTGCTGCTTGCGGCCGCTGCCCGGGCCGACGGGGCCGATCCCGACCCCGCGCTGCGCGCCTTCGCCAAGCCCGCCCCCACGGTGGCCCGCACAGGGCCACCCGACCCCGTCGCCTGGGAG
>JBILSW010000134.1:0-7060 GCA_044371895.1 Rubrivivax sp. | reverse complement strand
CACGCTGCACATCGACAGCCTGGCCGAGCGCATCGATCCCGGCCGCACTCCGCGCGTGGCGATGCGCTGGCGGCTGCTTGGGCGGCACAACGGCAGTGGCCGTTTCGGTCCGCCCAGCGGCCAGCAGGTGGAGATCCTGGGCATCACCCACGCCGAGGTTGACCACGCCCGTGGCTGCATCCTGCGTGAGTGGGTCTTGATCGACGAAGTGGCGCTGTGGATGCAGATCCTCAGCCCTTGAAGAGAAGGCACCTGTGGCGCGCATCCAGCTGAAGAACATTGCCAAGCGCTGGGGTGCGGCCACTGCCGTCGAGCCCATGTCGCTGGACATTGCCGACGGCGAGTTCCTGGTGCTGCTGGGCCCCAGCGGCTGCGGCAAGACGACCACCATGCGCTTGGTGGCCGGGCTGGAAGACGCCAGCGAAGGCGAGGTGTGGATAGGCGAACGCTGCGTCAACAAGCTGGAGCCCAAGGACCGCGATGTGGCCATGGTGTTCCAGAGTTATGGCCTGTACCCGAACATGACGGTGGCAGAAAACATCGGCTTCCCCTTGAAGATACGCGGCCTGCCGGTGGCAGAGATCACGTCGGCCGTACTGAAGGCAGCGCAACAGGTGGAGCTGACCGATTACCTGCAGCGCCGGCCCAAGGAGTTGTCAGGCGGGCAGCGTCAGCGGGTGGCGCTGGCGCGCGCCATCGTACGCAAGCCGGCGGTGTTCCTCATGGACGAGCCGCTGAGCAATCTCGACGCCAAGCTGCGCGTCACCATGCGCGCGCACATCAAGCACCTGCACCACAGCCTGGGTGTGACCACCATCTACGTCACGCACGACCAGATCGAGGCCATGACCCTGGCCGACCGCGTGGTGGTGATGAGCCGGGCGCGCATCCAGCAGATCGGCAGCCCGCAGGACATCTACGAGCGGCCGGCCAATCTGTTCGTGGCGGGTTTCATCGGCTCACCGCCGATGAATCTTGTGCCGGGCCGGCTGGCCGGAGGTGTATTCACGGCACAGGGTGTGCGCATTGAAGGCTTTGCAAGCCCCGATGTGGACGCCGCGGTACTGGGCGTGCGGCCCGAGGACCTCAGCGTACTGCCGGCCGGTGAAGGTGCCCGTGCTGCTGTCACTGCCGAGGTATTCGCCTTTGAGCTGACCGGCGACGCCACACTGGTGACGATCAAGCTGGGCGAGTTGATCGTCACGGCCAAGGCCGCCAAGGACTACCGCAGCGCGATGGGAACGCGGGTGGGTTTCGCGGTGGATGCCTCGCGCTGCCATTTGTTTGATGCGCGGACCCAGTTGCGCGTGCAGCAGCAGGTGGCTGCGTGACACTGCGCCGCCGCGCACTGGTGCTGGCGGCTGCCTCTGCGCCGGTCGCTGCGCGTGCGTCGTCGCTGGCTTGCTCAAGCATCGCCAGCGCGGGCGAAGTGCACCTGGTGGGCAACAGCTTCCCGGCAGTCGCGCACATTGCCGCCATCGCCGAAGGCTGCGCACGGCCGGGGTTCAAGGTGGTGTTCAAGTTGACACCTCAGGCGCGCGCTGAAACCGAACAGGCCTTCGGCGCCGAGGGCCGATCACCCTTCGACGCCGCCTTGGTGTCGATGGCCGTGTTCTCCAACCTCTACGCGCGCCGGCAGCTACAGCCATTGTCCGACCTGGTGCAGAGGTTCGGCGCGCGCTACAAGCTCGAAGAGAAGATGCTGGTCCAGGTTGACGGCGAGGTGATGGCCATCGCCTTCATGCAGAACACGCAGAACCTCTACTACCGCGCCGACCTCTTCGCCAAGCACCGCCTGGTCGTGCCCACCGACTACGCGCAGATGGTGCAGGCCGCAACCGTATTGCAGCGCGATGAGCCCAGCATCAGCTTCCCGATCGCGCAGGGATTCGCCAAGGGCTTCGACAGCGGCACGGAATTCACCAACATCCTGGCCAGCCTGGGTGGACGCTTTTTCCAGCCTGGCAGCGCATGGCCGGCCTTCAGCAGCGCGGCCGGTGTGCAAGCGGTGGCCATCATGCGCAGCCTGATGCCCTTCATGACGCCGAACGCATTGGCCAGCAATGCCGACGATGTCGTCAACCAGTTCCAGCAGGGCAAGGCCGCGATGGGCGTGCTGTGGGCCAGCAGGGCTTCGCGCATGGACGATGCCGCGGCTTCCAAGGTGGTCGGCAAGATGCAGTTCGCCGCCGCACCTGCAGCACGCGCCGGAGGCCGCAGCGCTGCGCACCTGTGGTGGGACGCCGCCGTGCTGCCGCGCAATAACCCGCGCCAGCGCGAGGCCGCCTTCCATGTGCTAATGGAAGGCCTGAGCGAAGCCGCGGTGAAGAGCGGCAACGACCTCGGGCTGTGGGTGCGTTCGGTCTACGAGCCAGGGCGCTTCGGCACAGGCGTGGCGATGGCTCGAACGGCCGGCGCGCCAGTGTGGCCGAGCGAGCCGTTTTTCAGCCTTGCCCATGCCGAGGTTGGCAAGCTGCTGCCCGAGGCCCTGGCCGGTGAGCGCACCGCGCAGGCCGTGCTGGACTCAGCGGCTGCGGCCTACCAGCGCTCAGCCATCGAGAAGGGCTTCATCAGGGCCAGGGTGGCGGCATGAAGCTGCGCAGCTTTGCCGGCTTCGTCGGCCCCTCGGTGCTTCTGATGCTGGCCTTGCTGGCCTTGCCGATGCTGATGACGGCGGTGCTGTCGGTGCGCAACTGCGCGCTGGAAATGGAACTTGTCACCGTGCAGCAAACGGGGCCCTTCGGCGCGCACGAGGTGACCACCCAGCGCGCCCGGATCGACGCCAGGGGGCAGGTCCTGCAGACCTGCCAGTGGGTGGGCCTGGACTACTACCGCAAGGTGCTGGGGCTCGATGCCGACCCCGCCGACAGTACGGCCGCCGTTGCTCAGCCCAGCGCTGTGGAGCCCACCGAATTCTTCTCGGCCCTGCGTTTCACGCTGCTCTATGTTGCTGCCACGACGCCCTTCGTGCTGGGTGGCGGCCTGGCGCTGGCGCTGGCCATGAACCGCGTCACGCAGCGGCTGAAGGCGGTGTTCATTGCGGCGTCGTTGCTGCCCTTCATCATCACGCCCGTGGTGGGTGCGCTGGCCATCAAGTGGCTGTTCCGCGACAACGGCCTGGTGCCCTATGTGCTGGGCGGCCTGGGCGTGCAGGTGTTCTGGATGGCGCAAGCCTGGTCGGCGCAGTTGCTCGTCATCCTGTACGGCATCTGGCATGTGCTGCCCTTCGCCTTCATCGTGTTCTATGCCGGGCTGCAAGGCGTTCCGCAAGACGCGCTGGAGGCCGCCACCATCGACGGCGCCAGCCCTTGGCAGAAGCTGCGTTACGTGACGCTGCCGCACCTGATGCCGCTGGTGGTTTTTGTGCTGATGATGCATTTGATGGACGCCTACCGCGTCTTCGAACCGGTGATGGTGCTCACGCAAGGCGCCTTCACCACCAGCGTGCAGTACCTCACCTACCACGTTCTGCTGCAGGAAGACAACCCGTACAAGGCCAGCGCGGCCTCGGTGCTGACCATCGTGGGCATCGCGCTGCTGCTTATCCCGCTCTTGCGCAAGACCTGGAACGAACAACGGCGTGGCGGCTGACATGAAGAAATCCGCCCTCGGCCAGACCCTGCTCTACACCGGCCTGGTACTTTGGCTGCTGCTGGCCGCGCTGCCCATCTTCTGGACGGTGGTGATCTCGCTGCGCACTTACGTAGACGCGTTTTCGGCGCCCTTGAAGTGGCTCGCGCCCATCACTTTCGAAAACTACCGCGGCCTGTGGGTCGACCGCGAGTTCTATCGCAACTTCTACAACACGGCCGTGGTCACGATGGGCACGGTGTGCATCTCGCTGAGCGTGGGCTGCCTGGCCGGCTATGCCTTGTCGCGCTACCGCGGCAGCCTGGGTTTCTGGCTGCTGATCATCGCGCTGGTGTTTCGCGCCTTGCCGCACTCCACGCTGCTGCCCAGCTTCTACGCGCTGTTCGACGCCCTGGGCATACGCAACTCCACGCTGACGCTGATCTTCGTGCTGGTGGCCATCAACCAGCCCTTCACCATCTGGATGCTGCGCGGCTTCTTTGTGAACATTCCGCAAGAGTTGGACGAAGCCGCCATGGTCGACGGCTGCACACGCCTGCAGGCCTTCAGGCGCGTCATCATCCCGGTGATGTGGCCAGGCGTGGTGACGACCGGCTTGTTCAGTTTTCTCTTGGCCTACAACGACTTCATGCTCAGCTCGGCATTGACCAACGCCGACAAGATGACCATGCCGGCGGCCATCGCCGGCGCCATCACGGCGGAGAGCGACACCTTGCTGATGCAAGGCGTGGCCGGGGCTGTCAGCATCACCATCCCGCTAATCATCCTGGTGGCTTTGTTCCAGAAGCAGATCGTCTCCGGCTTGACCCAGGGCGCCGTCAAGGGTTGACCGCATCGCAGACCTTACAAACCCATGATCCTGACCCCCACCGAACTTCAACGTCGCCACATCCGGCGCGCCCAGTACGTGTCTTGCGACGACGCCTTCATCGACGTTCGCCTGCCCGGCAGCACGCCCAAGGAAAACTATTCGATCGTGGGCCCCGGGGTCACACAGAACGCCAGCCAGGTGGTCAACCTGCGCGAGTCGCACGGCTTCAACATCGGCGCTGCCGGCATGGCGCCGGGCATCACCAACAACCAGCATCTGCACTTCACCTCGGAGGTCTTCATCGCATGCGAAGGCCGCTTCACGCTGCGCTGGGGCGCGGCGGGTGACGAGGGCGAAGCGGTGCTGGAAGAGGGCGACGTGATTTGCATGCCGACCTGGATGTTCCGCGGCTTTTCCAACAGCGGCAGCAAGCACGGTTTCCTGATGACGGTGCTGGGCGGCGATGACACCGGCGGCATCATCTGGAGCCCCGATGTCATGCGCCGCGCACGCGCCACCGGCCTGTACCTGGGCCGCGACAACCAGCTCATCGATGTGCCGGAAGGCAGTGCACCGCCGCCAGACGATCAGCTGCTGCCCTTGATGCCCGCCGATGAAGTGGCCGCGCTGCGGCGTTGGTCGGCGCCTGAACTGATGGCGCGCTGCGTGAAGCCGGCGCAACGCGACTTCCGCTGCGCCACACTGGACACCGTGCTGCCGGGTCACGCGTGGCAGCTGGCCCCCGTCATCGGCTGGGGCCTGAGCCAGCACCGCGACCACCGCCCGGCGGTCACCGACCCGCAAGGCTTTTCTGTGGAGTGGTTGCGCGTGCCGCCGAGTCAGCGCAGTGCGGCCATCACGCTGCAGCAACCCGCCGTGCTGGTGCACGCCACCGGGCCGCTGAGCGTGGCCTTCAACGCCACTGCCCAGCGAATAGACGCTGTGCTTGGCCCTTGGGACAGCCTGTCGCTGCCCGCAGGCAGCCGCTTCAGCTTCATCAACACCGGAAACACCGACGCCCTGGCGTTGCTGGTGGTGCAAGGCGACGGCCCGAAGCGCCCGCACTTCGACGCCACCGTGCACAGCCAGGCGGCCGCCCTGGACCGGACCCTCGACGCCGGTGGCCACTTGGCGCGCAAGCGCTTGCTGCCGCCCGCAATGTCGCTATAGCGCGCTGACGCGTCGGGTGATGCCACCACTTCTTGCGCTGCCCGGCACCTTGCTGGATGAGCGCAGCCTGCGGGCCCTGCTGGACATGGCCTGCCCGGGCCGAACCGCCGCGCAGGTGCTGGTGTTGGGCGAATGCCCCGACCTGGAAGAGGAAGTGGCCCGCCTGGCCGCGCACGCGGCCAGGCCCGCCATCTGGCTGGGCCATTCGCTGGGCGGCATCGTGGCATTGCACCTGGCCCTGCGTCACCCGCAATGTGTGGCGGGGCTGGTTCTCCTGGCGGCCAATGCCCGGCCCAGCCCGGCTGGCGGCCCGGCGCGCCGCGAGGCGCAATGGCAGGAGGCGCGGGCCCACGGGCTGGCCGCATTGGCCCGCGCCAAGTTGGGTCCGGGCTATGGCCTGGCGCCGGGCGACCCCCAGGTGCAGAGTCTGGCCGACCAGGCCGAGGCCGTGGGCCTGCAGCGCTTTGCTCATCAACTGCACTACGCCGGCCAGCGGCCCGGCTTGCTCGCGCCACCACACACGCTGCCCTGGCCCTTGCTGGCCCTGTCGGCCGAGCGCGATGGCTTGTGCCCACCGGTTCAGAGTGAGGAGATCACCCGCTTGTCGCCAGGGGCCCGGCATCTCAGCTTGCAGGGCGGCGGCCACCTGTTCCCGATGCAGGCGCCCGACTGGGCTGCAGCCCACGTGCGTGCGTTCTTGAACTCGTTTCCCTGACTGTCTCCAGGAGTCACCTCCATGCGCCTGAACCCCTTGCATCAACTCTTTGCCGCTGACCGCGCAGCCATCGCCGGCTGGCTGAGCATCGATTCGGCCTACGCCGCCGAAGTGGTGGGCAGCAGCGGCCTTGACGCCGTCGTCGTCGACTGCCAGCACGGCATGGCCGGGCACGCGCAAATGGTGGCCATGCTGCAGGCGCTTTCGCACACGCCGGCAGTGCCCATGGTGCGGGTATCGCAGAACAACCTGGCCGAAGTCAACCGCGCGCTGGACGCGGGGGCCTACGGGCTGATCTGCCCGCTGGTGAATTCGGCCGCCGAGGCCACCGCCTTCGCGCGCGCCTGCCGCTACCCGCTGAACGGCATGCCCGGCGACCGCAGCTTCGGTCCTAGCCGCGGCCTGGTGTATGGCGGCACCGATTACCCGCTACACGCCAATGCACAGGTCATGGCCTTCGCCATGATCGAAACCCAGTCCGGGCTGGATGCGCTGGACGCCATCGTCGCCGTGCCGCATCTGGACGGCCTGTTCGTCGGGCCCAGCGATCTGGGCATTGCCCTCGGCCTGGGTCCCGGCGCGAGTTACGAACACCCGCTGATGGCCGCAGCGCTGGCCCGAATCCAGCGTGCCTGCGTCGCCAACGGCAAGGCTGCCGGCATCTGGTGCGGCAGCGCCGAGATGGCACGTGCCATGGCGGGCATCGGCTATCGGCTGGTCGTGCCGGGGCACGACGTGATCTGGCTCAAGGCCGAGATCGCGCGCAGACTGGC
>JBILSW010000133.1:0-7061 GCA_044371895.1 Rubrivivax sp. | reverse complement strand
TAGGTCGCCATCAGGCGAAGGTCAAGGCTGCTCGAGCGGCCCAATGCGACCTGGGGTAGCTTCAGCTCCACGGCGGGCAGCTGCACCAGAACGTATCTGTTCTCGAAGCGAACCAGAGGCACGAGGCCCGTCTCGCCCCCAGTGCCCTTGTACAGCTCTTGCTCAGCACGTACGGCGGCCCCAAGAGCCCATTGGGCCGTCTTCCCTTGAGCGTCTTCCTGCGCGTTGGCCATGGAAGCCGAGGCGGCACATGCGAGACAGAGCATGGTCCGCCTTGCGAGAAGACGCATTCCTGCCCTTGTGGTGAGATCGGCGACGGAGAGGTGCAAGCGGGTCATGTTGACTTGGGGTGAGTTTGTGGGCTCATCAGCATCAGCCATCGAGACTTACCGATTCCTTTCCGGCCCCAAACGGGGCACGAAGGTGGGAGGTCACGCGCAAGCGATGGTCCAGCGGTCCTGGCGGGCCTCCGATGACGCCCCGGCAGGCTACGGACAGCAGATTTCGGCGCGTAAAGGTGTTCGAGGCGGGCGTTGCTTTCTGCTCAAGGCTGGAAAGGAACCGGTAAGTCGCCAAGCCCTACCTTCGAGTGCGTGAAACACAGTCTCAGGGCAGAAGTGATCATCCCGCCTGTTGCTCCAGAGGACTGTCTCCAGGTCCCAAGACGGCGCCGCGCCGACGCGGCGGCACGACCCGGTTGTCCATCGCCTCAGGCGCCCAGGCGATCTGGGCGACGTGTGACAGAACGCGCCCGCGTTGGCCGGAGGGCGTACGTGGGACGTCGGCGCAGCAGTCGAGCAAGGGCTCTGCCACAAGACCGGCAGCCAGGCCTCCTGTTGCCGAAGTCTGTGCCTCTCGGCTGGTGGCGCACCCGGCAACTGCAGAGGACTGATCCGACTCGGCCATGCGTAGCCCTGCCGACCAGAGCCCGGCACCTCCGCGACGGGTGTCGCGTCTGCCCTCGCACCAGCCAACCGCGCCATCTGGCACAGCACACGGATGCCTCCTGCCGAGCCACTTCACTGAAACCTAGATGAGCCTGTCGATGTCAATCGCCGATCCCGCCGCCGACGCCCGTCCGCCATTCTTGCGCCGCTCCCTGTCCCAGCTTCGCAAGGCCACCGGCGCGCTGACAGTGGCGGCACTGGCCGCCGCGCTGGTCTGGGGCGGCGCGCAGCTTCTGGCGGCACGCGCCGCCGCGCGGCCGGGACCACCACCCGCACCGCTCGTCACGGTGACAGCTGCGCCCGTTGTTCTGCAGCCCCACCATGAGGTCACGGTCTCCTTCACCGGGCGGATCGAGGCGTCGCGGCGAGTCGAACTCGGCTTCGAAGCCGGGGGCACTCTGGCCGAGATCACAGTCGAGGAAGGTGATGCTGTGCGCGCGGGGGCCGTGCTGGCAAGGCTCGACACCCGCGCCCTCCAGGCCGAACGCGCGGGCCAGGCTGCCGCGCTGGCCGTGCTCGACGCCCGCATCGAACTGGCCGAACTGAACGTCGCCCGCGCACAGGTCCTGGTGGATCGCGAGTTCATCTCCACACAGCGCGCCGACGAGGCGCGGTTGGGACTGGCCGAAGTGCGTGCCGAACGCCTGCGGGTCGAAGCCGCGATCCAGTCGCTGGAGGTGGCGCTGGACAAGGCGGTGCTGCGCGCGCCCTTTGCCGCACGCATCGGCGCCCGCATGTTCGACGAGGGCGCGCGAATTGGCGCCGGGCAGCCCGTGCTGACCGCGTTCGAGGGCGGGGCGCCCCTGTTCCGTGCTGGCTTGCCCCCCGAACTGGCCGCTGCGCTACCCCCTGGCAGCGCGGCGACGCTGGACCTGGGCGGCGTCAGTCTGCCCGCCAAGGTGAAGCATCGCCGAAGCGACATCGACCTTGCCAGCCGCACCATCCCGATCCTGTTTGAGGTGCCTGGCGCCGCTGGGCTGGCCGAGGGCATGCTGGGCCGGCTGACGTTGACGCGCAGCGTCCCTGGCGAGGGTGCGTGGCTGCCGCGCGCGGCGCTGTCCGAGGGGGTGCGTGGACTGTGGACCGTGCTCCTGGTCGTCGACAGGTCTGAGGGACTGTTCACACGTCGCGAGGCGGTGGAACTGCTGCATGCCGAAACCGACCGCGTCTTCGTACGCGGCGCCTTTCCCACAGGGGCACGGGTCGTAATGTCGGGTCCTCACCGCCTGGCAGACGGGCAGGCCGTGGTGCTGGCTGGCGCGAGGTGAGGACGATGGACACCCTGTTCTTCAGACGCCCCCGTCTGGTGATCCTGGCGCTGGCCGTTGTCGCTGTGGCAGGCATTTCCGCCCTGTTGACTTTGGGGAGGCAGGAAGACCCATCGATCACCGAAACGCAGGCCGGGGTGACGACCCTGTTTCCTGGGGCCGATCCAGCCCGAGTGGAAGCGCTCGTCACGCGTCCCCTCGAAGACAAGCTGCGCACCATCGCGGAGGTGATGACGCTGTCCTCCACTTCCGCCACAGGCATCTCGTCGATCGAGGTGGAACTGATCGAGACGATCGACCCTGCCGCCATCCCCGAGGTCTGGTCGCGCGTGCGCGACAAGGTGGCCGACGTGCCCCTGCCGCCCGGTGCACTGCCCCCGGAGGTGGAAACCGGACAGGCAGGCGCTTACGCCGCGATCCTGGCCCTCTTGCCGGCCGGAGACAAGGCGCCCGCATCTGCTGTGCTGGGGCGACACGCCGCAGAGTTGGCCGAACGCCTGCGCACCCTGACTGGGGCCAAGGCAGTCGATGTCTGGGGCCTGCCGGCCGAGGAAGTGCTGGTCGCACTCGACCCTGCGCGTGCCGCGGCGCTGGGCTTGTCTGCGTCCGAGGTGGCAAGCGCCGTGGCTGCAGGCGATGCCAAAGCACAGGCTGGCCGGCTGACCGGGCCGGGCACCGAGGTCGTGCTGGACCTCGCCGGCGACATTGCGGGGCTGGACCGCGTGCGGGAAATCGTATTGCGCGAGGGCAGCCAAGGCAGCGTGCTTCGCGTGGGTGACGTAGCCGAGGTGACGCGCGGCCCGCGCCCACCACGCGACGCGCTGGCGCTGGTCGATGGACGCGAGGCGATTCTGATCGGCGTACGGATCGAGGAGGGGCTGCGTGTCGACCTCTGGATGGAGGGACTTCAGGCCAAGGTCGCCGCCTTCGCCGACACCCTGCCAGGCTCGCTTGAAGTGAGGCAGGTCTTCGATCAGGCCGTTTACACCGCTGACCGCTTGTCCGATGTCGCCGTCAACATGGCGATCGGCATGGCTCTGGTGATCGGTGTGCTGTTTCTGACGCTGGGCGCGCGTGCAGCGCTGGTGGTGGCCCTGGTGTTGCCGCTGGTCACCCTGGCCACGCTGGGCACGATGCGCTTCATCGGGCTGCCTCTGCACCAGATGTCGGTCACCGGCCTCATCGTGGCGCTGGGCCTGCTGGTCGACGCCGCCATCGTGATGACCGATGAGATCCAGACGCGCCTATCCGAAGGGCTAGACCGCCGACAGGCCGTGTCTGCAGCGGTACGCCGGCTGGCGGTGCCGCTTCTGGCGTCGACGCTGACCACCGTTCTGTCGTTCGTGCCGATGATCCTGCTGCCGGGCGGCGCGGGCGACTTCATCAGCGCCATCGCCATCGCTGTAGTGCTGATGCTGTCGTGGTCGCTGATCGTCGCACTGACGATCACCCCCGCGATGGCCGGATGGTGGCTGTCGGCGCGCGGCGGTGCCGGGCTGCGGCTCGACGCGCTGACGCGCGGCTTTGCAGCGCTCGTGCGCCTGAGCCTGGCGAACCCGCTGGGTTCGGTCCTCATCGCGCTGGTGCTGCCAGTGACGGGGTTTCTGGCCATGCCGACCCTGGTGCCCCAGTTCTTCCCGGGCGTCGACAGAAACCAGTTCCACATCGAGGTCGAGTTGCCCGTCGCGACCGGACTCGAGACGACCACGGCGCTCGTGAAACAGATCGATGCCGCGCTGAAAGCCGATGCGCGGATCAACGGCACCATGTGGGTGGCCGGGGAGAGCGCGCCCGCGTTCTACTACAACGTCGTAGGCGGCCGGCAGAACGCGCCAGAGTATGCGCACGGCCTCGTGACCACCACCTCCCCCGCGGCAACGGCGGCGCTGCTGGGGCCATTGCAGGCCGGTCTGAGCGAGGCGTTTCCGCAGGCGCGCATCCTGGTGCGCGGGCTCGTGCAAGGCCCGCCCGTGGACGCGCCGGTGGAACTGCGCCTGGTCGGGCAGGATGTTGTGGCACTGCGCCGCGCTGGTGACGACGTTCGCAGCATTCTGCTCGCGGTGCCGGCGTTGACGCAGGTGCGCGCCCAGATGGAAGGCGCAGCGCCGGAGGTGCGGGTCGACGTGGACGAAGCCGCCGCACGACTGCTGGGCCTGAGCCTGGGCGATGTCTCGGCGCAGCTGCAAGGCGCACTGGAGGGCGTCACTGGGGGCGCGCTGCTGGAGGGGACCGAAGAGTTGCCAGTGCGCGTCCGGCTGGGCGAGGACATCCGGGGCGACCTGTCGCGCATGGCCACTCTGCCCATCCTGCCGGCCGGAGCCGCGGTCCGCGCGAACACCCAGGGCGCGGTACCGCTGGTGCCGCTGTCGGCCCTCGCCACGCTGAAACTGGTGCCTTCGGAAACCGCGATCAGCCGCCAGAACGGTGACCGGGTGAACACCGTGCAGGCTTTCGTGGCGCCCGGGGTGCTGCCCCAGGCTGCCCAGGCCCAGGCCGAGGCCGCGCTGGCCCAGGCGGGATTCGTCCTACCCCCCGGCGTGACGTTGCAGATCGGAGGCGATGCCGACGAACGTTCGCAGACCGTGGACAACCTGATGGCTTCGATCGGACTGATCGTCACCCTGTCGGTGGCCACCGTGGTGCTCTCGTTCAACTCGTTCCGACTGTCAGCCATCACCTTTGCGGTGGCGGGACTGTCGGCCGGCTTGTCGATCCTCGCGCTTGCGATCTTCGACTATCCGTTCGGGATCACTGCAGTGATTGGTGTGATCGGCTCGATTGGCGTGTCGGTGAACGCGGCGATCATCGTCCTGTCGGCCTTGCAGCAAGACCCTAGAGCCGCCGCTGGCGACTGCGCAGCGATGGCCGATGTGGTGATGGGTTCCACGCGCCACATCCTGTCGACGACGCTCACCACGGTAGGCGGCTTCCTGCCGCTGATCCTGACGGGGGGCGGGTTCTGGCCGCCTTTCGCCATGTCCGTCGCAGGTGGGGTGGCATTGTCGACCGTGCTGGCCTTCGCCTTCACCCCTCAGATGTTCGCGCTGGTGCACCGCCGGGTGCCGCCGCCCCCCGCGCCGTCAGCCGCTTCAACGCTGTCCGCGCCCTAGTCCGGATGCTTCACGAACCCCGCACTGGATGAACTTCGGGCGCGGATGCGGGGTTTCGGCCGAGGATTCGGGCCGTTCTCGCATTGGCTTGAGCGCTTTGCGGTGCTGATCCCGCGGCAATGGGCGCATTTGCCCCTACCCCGGCTTGGGATGCGTGCCTGTTGGAGTCATCGCGCGGGCCAGACACTGGATGAGTTGCTATGGGCCGAGCGCGACGGCCGCGGCAAGGAAGACGCGCTTCATCGGGTTTGCTGAGGCCAGCAGAACCCGCACGCGGCGGGGAGCCTGTCCGGAGTTTTGTGTGCGAGGCACAGCATGACCAGACGGAGGATGTATGCCAAGCAGGAAGACGACGAAGGCGGCCGAGGCCTCGACGACGCGCCTTCCAACCCGTCCAAACTCAACGGTCCCATCAGTACACTTTGCCATCGGCAGTCCTCGGTTGCCATTGGGGGTGAGCTGCCGATGACAACGGGTTCAGCCACCAGGCTGCCGATCTACTGCTCGTGAAACATCCGGGTTAGCCCATGGTACCGGCGGACACACCGTCGGGTTGATTCGGCCGCGCTTTGCGCCGATGCTGTCGAGCCCGCCCGCAGCCACCCCGAGGAGACGACCGCATGGCCGAACGCGACGACGACAGCCCCGTGACCTTCGTCGTGCCCGGCACGAGGCCCGCCACGCGCGGCGGCGCTGCGGGCGCCGTGGCCTCCGAGGTCGTCAGCGGCACCGTCAAGGACGCGGCGCGCCTGCAGGCCCGGCGCGCCGGCGGCGAGATGCTGCGCCTGCAGGCCGTGCCTGGCGAGGACGTGGTGGTGCTGCGCCTGGCCGACGGCCCGGTGCTGGTGCTGCACCCCCACACCGCGCGCGACCTGATGCTCGCCCAGCAGGCTACGGCGCGCCGCAGCCCCGGCGCCGCCGCGCCCGACGAGGTGGAGGTGCCGGCGCAGCTGCGCTGGCCAGGGCTGGAGCAGGCCGCGCCCACGCGCAGCAGGGGCTCGCTGGGCCAGGTGCTGCTGGCGGGCCTGGAGGTCGTCACGGGCCTGCTCAAGGACCCGGCGGCCGACTTCGTGGCCGGCCGCGTGGTGGCCCATGTCGACGGCCAGGTCGAGGCCGGCGTCTACCGCCTGCAGCGCGACGCGCTGGCGCCGCTGAAGGGCAGCGGCCGCCGCGTCGAGGCCGTGCCGGCGGCCGGCGCGCAGCCCATCCTGGTGATGGTGCACGGCACCTTCGTCGAGACCGTCAGCACCTTCGGCAAGCTCTGGACGCTGCACCCGCAGCAGGTGGCATCGCTTTTCGACCGTTATTCCGACCGGGTGTACGCTCTGGACCACCCGACGCTGGGCGCCAGCCCGCTGGCCAACGCGCTGACGCTGGTGCAGGCGCTGCCCTCCGGTGCGCGGCTGCACTTGCTGACGCACTCGCGCGGCGGCCTGGTGGCCGAGGTGCTGGCCCGCGTGGCCGGCGATCGGCAGGCCGGGCGCGGCGTCGGGGCAGCCGACCTCGCGTTCTTCGGGGGCAAGGCCCATGCCGGCCAGCGCGCCGAGCTGCAGCGGCTGGCCACCGCCGTGCAGGCCAAGGGCATCGTTGTCGAGCGGCTGGTGCGCGTGGCCTGCCCGGCGCGCGGCACGCTGCTGGCGAGCCAGCGGCTCGACGCCTACCTCTCGGTGCTGAAGTGGACGCTGGAGCTCGCCGGGCTGCCGGTGGCGCCGGCGCTGCTGGACTTCCTCACAGAG
>JBILSW010000130.1:0-7143 GCA_044371895.1 Rubrivivax sp. | reverse complement strand
TGCCGGCCTTGCGCGGCACCGCGAACTGGCAGGGCAGCCCGAGCTCGTCCTCGAGGAAGTGGCGGATGCCGCGGGTGTACGTTTCGTTGGCCACCACCGCGAAGCTGGCGGTGCCGAAGAAGTCCTGCGTGACACTGCGCCAGAGGTCCCAGATCGGCTTGATCGTCGTGTGCTTCTCGCGCTCGATGAAGGGCTCGGGGTCCAGGTGCAGCAGCGCGCCGAGCTCGCGCAGGAAGGCCGTGGTGCTGAACAGGCCGATGGGCGCCTGCAGGTACGGGCGCTCCAGTGCCTCGCACAGCATGCGGCCGTACTCGCGATACAGGCATACGTTGACGTCGGCGTCGGCCAGGTGGGCCACGTCGGCCAGGTGGCTGCCCAGCGGGAACACCATGTTGACCTCGGCGCCGATGCCCTCGACCAGGCGACGGATCTCGGCCACGTCGCTGGGCATGTTGAAGGTGCCGTAGCAGGGGCCGATGAGGTTGACGCGCGGCTTCTCGCCAGCGGGCCGCTCTTCGAACGGCGTGCGCTGCGGCACCTTGCGAGTGCCGTACTGCTGCCACAGCCAGTACATGGCGCGGTTGGCGCACTGCCACTGGTCCTCGTCGATGGTGCGCGGCAGGAAGCGCTGGATCGTCGTGCCCTCGGGCGTGACGCCGCCGCCGATCATCTCGGCGATCGAGCCCGTCACCACCACCGCGGGCAGGTCGGGGTCGAGCGCGGCGTGCGCCTTGCGCATCGCGCCCTCGGTGCCCTCGCGGCCCAGCTGCTCCTCGGCCAGGCCCGTCACGACGATGGGCAGCTCGTGCGGGGGCAGCGCGTCGGTGTAGTGCAGCACGCTGGTCACGGGCAGGTTCTCGCAGCCCACCGGGCCGTCGATCACCACCTGCAGACCCTTGATGGCCGTGAACACGTAGACCGCACCCCAGTAACCGCCGGCGCGGTCGTGGTCGATCACGTAGTTGAGCTTGGGGGCGCCTGAGCGATCCATCACCGGGCCCTCCGGCTTGCCAGGAGGGCCTGGAGCCCCCTCGGGGGGTGGCGAACGGAGTGAGCCTGGGGGCTCATATCATCTCCTCGGCCTTGCGCTTCTTCTGGATCTTGATGATCTGGCGGCGCGTCTCGGCGCGGAACTCGGGCCGCAGCACGGGTTTGTCGCTCCACACGCCGGCTTGGTCGCCCTCGCCCACCTCGCCGAAGAACTCGCGCATCTGCTCGAAGCGGGCCTTGTTGGCGATGGCGGCGTTGACTACCTGGGCGAGCGAGCCGGCGCCCGCTGGGCCCATGAGCGGCCGCGCGCTGATGAGGTTGGTGAAGTACAGCGCCGGGATCGTGGCGGCCTTGGCGGCCTGCACCACGGGCGTGGTGCCGACGGCGAGATCAGGCCGGAACTCGCGCACGGCGGCGATGTCCTGCTCCAGGCTGGCGCGGTACTGCACGTGGACGCCGCGCGCCTGCAGCCAGGCGAGGTCGGGCGCGCTCCAGGGCGTGTGCGGGCAGGCCGTGCCCACGTAGGGCACCTCGGCACCGCTCTCGATGAGCAGGCGGGCCACGAGCAGCTCGCTGCCCTCGTAGCCGCTCACGGTGATGCGGCCCTTGATCGGGGTCTTGGCCAGCACGGCGCGGATGGCGGGCAGGAAGCGGTTCTTGGCGGCGTCGATCTGCGCCTGCGGCACGTTGCAGGCCGCGCCCACGGCCTGCAGCCAGGCCTCGGTGCCGTCGTGGCCCACGGGGGCCGAAGGCAGCACGGTGCGGCCGGCGGCCTCGAACTCGCGCACGCTGGCGGTGTAGAAGGGGTGGATGGCGGCCACGGCCGCGCAATCGAGCGCAGCGTAGAGCTCGCGCCACTCGCGCGTGGGCACCACCGGGCCAGCGGCCAGGCCCATCGGCTCGAGCAGCGCGCCGATGACCATCGGGTCGGCCGGGAACATCTCGCCCAGCAGCGTGATGGTGGGCTTGGCGCTCACGCCCTGGCGTGGTGCCGCCACCGGACCGGCCTCGGCCTCGGCGCGGGCATAGCGCAGCATGGCGCCGGCCAGCACGTCCTTCGCCTCCGCATGCGTGGGCACGCCGAAGCCGGGCACGTCGATGCCGATGATGCGCACGCCGTCGATGGCCTTGGGCAGCAGTTGCAGCGGCACGCCGCTGGCGGTGGGCACGCAGAGGTTGATGATGACGATGGCGTCGAGGTCTTCCGCCTTGGCCTGCGCGTGCACGGCGTCGCGGATGTCCTCGAACAGCTTGCCCGTGACCAGCGTCTCGCTGTTGAAGGGCACGTAGCCCACGCTGCGGCGCGCGCCGTAGAAGTGGCTGGTGAAGGTCAGGCCGTACACGCAGCAGGCGCTGCCGCTCAGGATGGTGGCGGTGCGCCGCATGCGCAGCCCCACGCGCAGCGATCCGAACGCGGGGCACATGCTCTGCGGCTGCTCGTGCGGGCCCTTGCCTTCTTCAGGCCCGGCCACGGGGTAGTCGCGCGCGTACTGCGCGAGCACCTCGCTCTTGCCGGCGGCCTGCGCCGCGGCCAGCATGCCGTTGCGGTCGCTGCAGGACAGCGCTTCGACCGCAGGCGCGTCAGGCCGCGTCATACACCACCTCGAGCGTGGGCTTCACCAGCTCGGTCTTGCCGACCATGTCGAACAGGGTCGCCGGCTCCATCTTGAAGTCGCGGCCCGTGACCTCGGCACTGAACAGGCCGAGCAGCTCGTCCTGCGTCTGCGGCTTCGGGCGCACCGGTGGCGCCTCGGCGACGTTCTTCGCCAGTTCGGCGAACAGCGGGCCCCAGTCGCCATCGGGCTTGCCGATGATCTCGTAGCTGGCGCTCTTGCGGCGGATGTCCTCGTGCGCCGGTATGGCCGCCAGCACCGGGATTCCGGCGTTGGCGGCGAAACGCTGAGCCTCGCCGGTGCCGTCGTCCTTGTTGATCACCATGCCGGCCACGCCGACGTTGCCGCCGAGCTTGCGGAAGTACTCGACCGCGCTGCAGACGTTGTTGGCCACGTACAGGCTCTGCAGGTCGTTGCTGCCGACGACGATGACCTTCTGGCACATGTCGCGCGCGATCGGCAGGCCGAAGCCGCCGCAGACCACGTCGCCCAGGAAGTCGAGCAGCACGTAGTCGAAGCCCCAGTCGTGGAAGCCGAGCTTCTCGAGCGTCTCGAAGCCGTGGATGATCCCGCGCCCGCCGCAGCCGCGGCCGACCTCCGGCCCGCCCAGCTCCATGGCGTAGACGCCGTCGCGCTTGAAGCAGACGTCGCCGATGGCCACCTGCTCGCCGGCCAGCTTCTTGCGGCTGCTGGTCTCTATGATGGTGGGCGTGGCCTTGCCGCCGAACAGCAGGCTGGTGGTGTCGCTCTTCGGGTCGCAGCCGATGAGCAGCACCTTCTTGCCCTGCTGGGCCATCATGTAGCTGAGGTTGGCCAGCGTGAAGCTCTTGCCGATGCCACCCTTGCCGTAGATGGCGATGATCTGCGTCGTTTTCGCCGCCGGGCTGGTGGGCACCGGGTCGGGCTCGATCGCAGCTTCGGCCTTCAGGCGCTCGTCGCGCATGAAGATGACGGGGGACGCAGTACCGCTCATTGGCAACCCTTCCAGTCGAGAACCATCTTCAGGCAGTGCCTGTCGCTGAATGCCGTTCGGTAGGCACCTGCGGCGTGCTCGGCGCGCTCGCGGTGCGTGATGAGGCCCGACAGGTCGAGCCGGCCTTCCTCGGCCAATTGCTTGACGGCCAGCATGTCGGGACGCTGCCACTCGGCGGCGGCGCGGATGTGGGCCTCGCGCATGAAGGCCGGCGCGAAGTTGAAGGCCACGGGCTCGGCGTAGAAGCCGGCCAGCACGATCTCGCCGCCCTTGGCCAGGTGCGGCATCGCCTTGTCGACGATGCGCACGTCGCCGCTGACGTCGTACACGGCGCGGTAGTCGCGGCGCGTGTCGGCCTCGGGGCTGATCACCGTGTAGCCGCGCGCGCCTTCGCTGCGCACGGCGTCGAGCTCCCACACGGTGGGCGGCGGCAGGCCGGCGGCCACCGTCAGGCGCGCCAGCAGGCGGCCCAGCACGCCGTGGCCGATGATGAGATCGGGCGCATTCACCGGGTGCTTGCGGCCACCGCACGACACGGCGTGGTAGGCCGTGGCCGCCAGCGCCAGCAGCACGGCCTGCTCGCCCAGGCCGGCATCGACGCCGTAGACGCGCTCGTCACCCACCACCAGCCGCGCCGCGGCGCCGCCGAACAGGCCGCGCACGGGGCCGAAGCATCGCGCCCCGGGCACGAACACCGTGGAGCCCACCTTGTGCCGGGTCTGCCGGCCGGCCTGCACCACACGCCCCACGGACTCATAGCCCGGCACCAGGGGGTAGCCCATGCCCGGGAACATGGGCATGCGCCCGGTCCACAGCAGCTTCTCGGTGCCGGTGCTGATGCCCGACCAGTCGATATCGACGACGAGGTCGCCCTCGCCGGCTGCGTCGAGCATCAGTTCGTCCAGCGCCAGCACTTCCGGCGCCTGCATCACGACGGCTGCGGTCTTCATGCGGCCTCCTGCTGCCTGCCGTTCGGGGCTAGGTAGCCGGTGAGTCCCGGCTGGGTGGGTGCTTCGGGCATCTTGGGTGTCATCCTAGCCTGACACTTTGTGATGTCAATAGGTCTTTACTGCGCGTCGGTGAGCGCCGGCCCGTTCGGCACCACACCGCCGCTCGGGCCGCCGCTGGCCCGGCGCGACACGAGCACCCCGGTCTGCAGCGGCATGCGCGTGCGCAGCGCGCGCACGTCGGTGAAGCTGGCCTGCTGCAGCAACGCCGCCAGCGCCTGCGCGTTTCGGGGCTGACCGCGGCCCATGGCCAGCAGGTAGAAGCCGAAGTAGGCATCGCCCATGGTGCGCGCACCCGGAGCCTCAGCCATGGGCTCGGCCACCAGCAGCGTCCCGCCGGGCGGCAGCGCCCGCGCGACGGCGCGCAGGATTGCCAGCGCGTGGGCGTCGTCGTGGTCGAAGAGCACCCGCACCAGGGTCGCGACGTCGGCGCCTTCGGGTAGCGGGTCGTCGAAGAAACTGCCGCCGTGCACGGCCACGCGCCCGCCCAGGCCCTGCGCGCCCAGCCGCGCGGTCGCGAGATCGGCCACGGGGGGAAGGTCGAAGAGCATGGCGCGCAGCCGGGGCGCCGCGGCCAGCGCTTCGGCGACGAAGCGGCCCTCCCCGCCGCCCACGTCGAGCAGCACGCGGTGCCTGGTCAGCGGGTAGGCGTCGAGCAGTTCCTCGATGACCATCGGCTGCGACGCCGTCATCAGCGCCGAGTACTCGGCCACCTGGCGTGCCGGCAGCACAGGCGCGGCGCCGTCGGCCCGGCCCTGGCGCTCGGGGTAGCTGGCGTAGGGCCAGTAGGCGGCCATGGCGCTGCCGGCGCCCTCGTCGCGCAGCAGCGCCACGGGGTCGCGCAGGTCGGCGTAGAGCGTGGCGTGGTGTTCCACCATGGCCGCCAGCCCCGCGTTGCCCACCATGGGCGCGCCCAGCGCACCCAGGCCGTAGCGGCCGCCGCTGCGGCGCCGCAGCAGGCGCAGCGACACGGCGGCGTCGAGCAGGCGCTGCATCGAGCGCAGCGGCAGCCCGAGCCGCTGCGCCAAGCGGGCCGCGCTGTCCGGCCCCGCGGCGAGCTGGTTGAACAGGTCCAGCCGCACGCAGGCCAGCAGCACCTGGGTGTAGACGAAGCCGGCGACGATGTCGAACAGCTCGCCGGCGCGCCGCCGCACCAGCGGCCGTGTCAGCCAGAAGCCGCTCGCCCAGCGGCGGAAGCCGGGCCGCACGACGAGGCCCTCGACGAACTGCTGCCAGCGCTCGCGCCAGCCGGTGGCCTCGGCGGCCGGCGCCGCGGCGCTTGGCCAGGTCAGGCGCTCGCCGTCCCGTGTCTGTGTGCGGGTGGGCACCGCGGCGCCCTCAGGCCACCGCGCGCTGCGGCGTGCCGGTCCGCAGCGACGGCGGCACGAGCCGCTCGGCCTCGGCCCTCACCAGGGCCCGCAGCAGCGGTGCGCCACGGCACTCGGGCACGGCATCGGCGGCCTGCTTCACCAGGGCCTCGAACTGCGCCAGCGCGGCGTCCATGCCCTTCTCCAGCGCCACACTGGGGCGGCCGAGCGCGAGGTCCTGGCCGATGGGCTTGCCCAGCCACTCGGGCTGCGCGGCGACGTCGCGGATGTCGTCGGCCACCTGGTAGGCCTCGCCCAGGCAGTCGCCCAGCGCCGTCCATGCCGCGGGGTCGCCGCCGGCGGCGATGGCGCCGGCCCGCGTGGCCGCGGTGAACAGCGCGCCGGTCTTCAGGCGCTGGTACTCCCGCAGCGGCACGCGCGGCTCGCACTCCCAGGCCTGGCCGGCAACGATGCCCCCCGGCATGCCCACGCCCGAGGCCACCGTGCACAGCAGCGGCGCCAGCCGTGCCGGGCGGTGCACCCCGGCGCGGGCCAGCACCTCGAAGGCAGCGACGATGAGCGCGTCACCCGTCAGCACGGCCAGGCGTTCGCCGAAGGCACTGTGCACCGAAGCCTGGCCGCGGCGGATGGGCGCGTCGTCGAAGCAGGGCAGATCGTCGTGCACCAGCGACGCGCAGTGCAGCAGTTCCACCGCCGCGGCGGCAGAGTTCGTGAGGGCCGGCTCATCGTCGCCACAGGCACGGGCCACGGCCAGTGTGAGCTGCGGGCGGATACGGGCGCCCCCCGGGAACACCGCGTGCTGCACGGCAGCCTGCAGGCGCGGCGGGCAGCCGGGGCCGGTGGCAGCCTCGAGGGCGGCACGCAGCGCGCTTTCGATCCGGGCGTGTGTCGGCCTGGTGGCGGGCTCCGGGATGCGATGGCGTCACGCCATCTTGTCGCATCTCTGTGTCAACTGAAGTGGACACAGCATAGACACCGGGTGTGCCGCCGTCAATGCGAGGCAACGCCATGCCCTGGCTGAGGCGCGGCGCGGCGGGCCGGAACCCGTCAGCGCGGGAGCAAGGGCTCGATCGCCGCCGCCACCTCGCGGGGCGCCTCCTCGTGCGCCAGGTGGCCCAGCCCGGGCAGCCCGTGCAAGGTGGCCCCGGGCACCCTCGCCGCCAGCGCCTGCGCCTGCTGCGGCGGCACCGCGGCGTCGCGCCCGGCCGCCACCAGGTGGAGTGCCGTGCCCA
>JBILSW010000129.1:0-7152 GCA_044371895.1 Rubrivivax sp. | reverse complement strand
GGCCACCGCCACGGCCCACGGGTCGATGCTATAGTAGCCGGCTCGCGTGGGGGGGTAGCTCAGCTGGGAGAGCGTCGCGTTCGCAATGCGAAGGTCGGGAGTTCGATCCTCCTCCTCTCCACCACCAACAAAGCCCCGGACACCCCGGGCCCCGATGCCGTGAGCCAGGGCACGCCGGCCGGAGGCTCCTCGAGCGGGTGATTCCTGACCATGCGGTGCTTGCGCATCGGGGTGCTGGCGGGCCAGTCGTAGCCTCCAATCCGCGCTTCGTGCCGTCTTTGGCGCGCTTGGCCACAACCGGGCTCCGCGACGCGGCCTCCCGGCCGATCATGGCGGCATGCCCCTGGAATACGACCGCCAAGCACCACCGACGATACGGGCGGCCTCCTGGTTGCTCCTGTTGCGGCCGCCGCTGCGCGACGAGGTGCCCGAGTTGCAGGCGCTGCTGGCGCAATTGCGCCAGCGCTGGGCATGGCTGGCCGGCGGCTACCTGGTTTTCTTCGCCGCGCTGGTGCTGCCCGGGCTGTTGCGCGACCGCGAACCGGCCTACGGCATCGTGGCCGTGGTGCTGCCGCACCTGTTGCTGTACATCGCGGTGAACAGCGTCCTGCAGACTTGGGTAGGCTTCCGCGTCAGCATCTTGAACCTGCCGGGGGTGATGCGCGCCAACCAGCGCCGCTGGGCGCTGGCGATTACGGGCGGGGTGATGGCCTTGTTGCTGCTGGCCGGTGCCGCGCTCGTCGGCAGCCGCTGGGACGCCGCGGCGCGCCTCTGGCTTCAGGACACCTTCACGCCCGGCTTGGTGGCCGTGCTGCTGCTGGTGCTGTTGGTCGGCCTGCCCCAGGTGGTGGCGCTGCTGCGCGGGCGACAGCAGGCCCTGTCGCTACAGCTGCTTCAGGCACAGGCCACGCAGGAGCTGCTGGCGCGCGTGACGGCCGAGAGCGAGATGCGTCTGCTGCAGGCGCAGGTGGAGCCGCACTTTCTTTACAACACGCTGGCCAACCTGCGCTTCCTGGTGCAGAGCGGCAGTCCCGATGCCCTGCGCATGACGGACGCGCTGATCGACTACCTGCGCACCTCGGGGCCGGACATGCGGGCGCAGCAGGTCGCGCTCGGGCGCGAGGTTGACCACGCGCGCCACTACCTGGACATCATGCAGATGCGCATGGCCGGCCGACTGCGCTACACCATCGACGTGCCGCCGCCGCTGCGCGAGGTGGAGATTCCCCCGCTCGTGCTGCTGACGCTGGTGGAGAACGCGGTCAAGCACGGCCTCGCGCCGCGGGTCGAGGGCGGGAGCGTCGCGCTGCGCGCATGGGCCGAAGGCGACCGCGTCGTCGTCACCGTCGAGGACGACGGCACCGGCTTGCCGGGCGCGGCAGTCACCCCCGCGGCGGCCGCGGCGGCCGCCGGCTCCGGGGGCACGGGGCTGGCCAACGTGCGGGCGCGCCTCGCGCTCGTCTACTACGAGGAGGCGGATCTGCAGCTGACCGCCGCCGTGCCGCAAGGCACCTGCGCGACGCTGCGCCTGCCGCGCAGCGGGCCCGCGGCCCGCCCGGCCTCGCCGAAGGTCGTCGTGGTGGTCGAGCAGAAGCCCAAGGACGCCTCCGCCGCGCCCGCCGCGCCCGCCGAACGAGGACCCGGATGAACCTGCACACGACCCCCGCCGCCAGCGCCGTAATCGCCGACGACGAGCCGCTGCTGCGTGCGCAGCTGCGCGCGACGCTGGCCACGCTGTGGCCCGAACTCGAGATCGTGGGCGAAGCGTCGCACGGCGAGGAGGCGGTGGCGCTGGTGGCCCGACATCGGCCGAGCTTCGTCTTCCTCGACATCGAGATGCCGGGCATGAACGGCCTGCAGGCGGCTGCCCAGGTCAAGGGCCTGACCCACGTGGTGTTCGTCACCGCGTTCGACCATTACGCGGTGGCGGCCTTCGACCGCGGCGCCATCGATTACGTGCTCAAGCCGGCCTCCGAGGCACGCCTGGCCGAGACGGTGACCCGGCTGCGCGAGCGCCTGCCGGCGGCGCAGGGCGCCGAGCAGCTCGGTGCGGCGCTGGCGCAGGTGGCGGCCGCACTGGGCAAGCCGACGCCTTCGCGGTTGCGCTGGATCCAGGCCTCGGTCGGTAGCCAGATCCGGCTGATCCCGGTGGACGAGGTGCTGTTCTTCCAGTCCGACGCCAGGTACACGCGGGTGGTCACGCGCGAGGGCGAGTCGCTGATCCGCAAGGCGCTCAAGGACCTGCTCGACGAGATCGATCCGCAGCAGTTCTGGCAGATCCACCGAGGCACCGTGGTGAACTCGTGCGCGATCGCGCACGTGCTGCGCGAGGACGATCGCCTGACGGTGGTGATGCGCGAGCGCGCCGAGCGGCTCGAGGTGAGCCGCAGCCACGCGCACCTGTTCCGCTCGATGTAGCGGGTCGCTCGCAGGACTTCGCCGGGCAAATCCGGCAGTCCCGCGCCCCGCAGAGGGCGGCGTCCGCAGCACCCCGCTGGGGTGGCTCAGGGCGTTCGACGGCCTTGAACGCCGTATACGACGGCGGTGCATGGCGGCAGGGCCGCGCGCGTCGAACATCCGCGCCCAACCCAACCACCGGAGTCGGCCCATGGCCAAAGTCCTCGTCCTGTACTACAGCAGCTACGGCCACATCGAGGCCATGGCGCAAGCCGTCGCGGAAGGCGCCGCGTCCGAGGGTGCCGAGGTCACCGTCAAGCGCGTGCCCGAGCTGGTGCCGGCCGACGTCGCCAGGGCCTCCGGCTTCAAGCTCGACCAAGCCGCGCCTGTGGCCACCGTGGACGAGCTGCCCGGCTACGACGCCATCGTGCTGGGCGTGCCCACGCGCTTCGGCAACATGCCGGCGCAGATGAAGAACTTCCTCGACCAGACCGGCGGCCTGTGGTTCCAGGGCAAGCTCATCGGCAAGGTGGGCTCGGTGTTCACCAGTACGGCCACGCAGCACGGCGGTCAGGAGAGCACCATCCTGTCCACGCACACGGTGCTGCTGCACCACGGCATGGTGATCGTGGGCCTGCCCTACTCGTTCCAGGGCCAGATGGGCGTGGCCGAGGTGACCGGCGGCAGCCCCTACGGCGCCAGCACCATCGCCGACGGCAGCGGCTCGCGCCAGCCCTCGGCCAACGATCTGGCGGGCGCGCGCTTCCAGGGCGCGCACGTGGCGGCCATCGCCGCGAAGCTGGCGGGCTGACACAGCGGGCTGCGGCTCAGCGCCGCAGCCCCAGCGCCACCACCGCTGCCACCACCACCACGCAACCCAGCAGCTGCAGCGGGGCGATGGTCTGGCCAAGCACGGCCCAGGCCATCAGCAGCGCCGCCACGGGCTCGGTGTTGAGGATGGGCGAGTTGGCGGCCACGCCCAGGCGCGGCAGCAGCACGAACATCACCGTGAAGCCGATGCCGTAGAACAGCGTGAGCAGCGCGAGGCCGGCCCAGCCCGGCGCCGCCTGCGGCCAGTGCAGGCCCCCGCCGGCGAGGGCCAGCACCAGGGCCAGCGTGCCCACCAGCGCCATCGTGAGCAGGGTGCGCACGCGGCCGTCGACGCGGGCCAGCTCGTGCTGCGTGAACACCAGCGCCAGGCCGAAGCTGGCCGCCGCCGTCAGCGCGAAGGCGACCCCTGCGCCAAAGCCCGCCGGGGCGGCACGTGCGGCCGCGCCGGTCACGTCCAGCGCCAGCGCCAGGCCGAGCAGGATCACCGGCATGGCCCACAGCACGGCGCGCGGCGGCCGCTCCCGGTAGACCAGCGCAGACCACAGCGCCACCCACACCGGGAAGCTGTTGAAGGCCAGCAGCGCCAGCGCCACCGGCAGCCGCGCCACGGCGGCGTACAGGCACAGGCTCTGCACGGCGATGAGCGCGGCCACCACCACCAGCCAGCGTCCCTGCCGCGGCGCCAGGCGCACCGGCAGGGCCAGCACGCGCACGATCAGAGCCACCACCAGCGCCGTGCCCAGGCTGCGCACGGCCACGGCCGTGACGACGTCTACGCCGTGGTCGAAGGCCACGCGCGCCGCCACGTGGTTGGCCCCGAACACCCACGCCAGCAACAACAACGTGACGAAGGCGCGCAGATCGGGTGCCGCCGAGGGCGGCCGCGGCGGGGGTGCCGGTGCTAAGCTCATCCGGCACCATTGCAGCACACACGAAGACGGAGACGGACATGCCCGGACTGAACGCGCACATCGACCCTGACGGACTGCTGGAGTACTCGGTCGTCTACACCGACCGCGCGCTCAACCACATGTCGCAGCGCTTCCAGGGCGTCATGCGCGACATCTCCGACGTGCTCAAGGACGTCTACCACGCGCGCAGCGCCGTCTTGGTGCCCGGCAGCGGCACCTTCGGCATGGAGGCGGTGGCGCGGCAGTTCGCCACCGGCCGGCAGGTCATGGTCATCCGCAACGGCTGGTTCAGCTACCGCTGGACGCAGATCCTCGAGATGGGCGGCATCGCCGCCGGCCACACCGCGCTGAAGGCGCGGCCCGCCGGGCCCGGGCGCCAGGTGCCCTGGGTGCCGGCGCCGCTGCAGGCCGTGCGCGAGGCCATCGCGGCCGAAAGGCCCACCGTGGTGTTCGCGCCGCACGTCGAGACGTCCGCCGGCATGGTGCTGCCCGACGACTACCTGCGCGGCGTGGCCGAGGCCGTGCATGCCGTTGGCGGCCTGTTCGTGCTGGACTGCATCGCCAGCGGCGCGCTGTGGGTGGACATGGACAGCACCGGCGTCGACGTGCTGGTGAGCGCACCGCAGAAGGGCTGGAGCGGCTCGCCCTGCTGCGCCTTCGTGATGCTGTCGGAGCGCGCCCGCGCGGCCATCGACGGCACCACCAGCACCAGCTTCGCGGCCGATCTGAAGAAGTGGCTGCAGATCATGGAAACCTACGAGGGGGGCGGCCACGCCTACCACACCACGCTGCCCACCGATGCGCTGGCGGCCACGCGCGACGTGATGCTGGAGTCGCGCGCCTACGGCTTCGAGCGGCTGCGCGCCGAGCAGTGGGAACTGGGCACGCGGGTGCGCGAGATGCTGGCGCGGCACGGCTTCCGCAGCGTGGCGGCCGAGGGCTTCCAGGCGCCGGGCGTGGTGGTGAGCTACACCGACGACGCCGGCATCCACTCCGGCAAGGCCTTCGCGGCGGTGGGTGTGCAGAGCGCCGCCGGCGTACCGCTGCAGTGCGACGAGGGGCCGGACTTCAAGACCTTCCGCATCGGGCTGTTCGGCCTGGACAAGCTGCACGACGCCGCCGCGGCCACGGCGCGGCTCGAGCGGGCGCTGCAGCAGGTGGTCGGCGAGGCCCGGGCGGCGGCGTGAGCGACCGCCCGCTTCGCGGGCCGGCCGCGCTCGTGGCCGGCTAGCCCGGGCAGGGGTTGGTGCACACCCACACCTTGCACGCGACCGCGCGCAGCCGTGCCCAGGCGCGGTCGAACCACGACTTGCTGGTCAGGACTTCGCACTCGGGCCCGGTCGCGGTAACGGTGGGTCCCTTGTTGTTCGTGGCCTGCGGCACGAGCTGGGACCGCAATTCGGGATTCTGATCCCGCTGTGCAGCGATGCTGAACTCCGTGCGCAGCAGCTTGCTGTCCGATTCCAGCAGCGCGAACTGCGCCGCGCTCAGCGCCATCGGCTCAGCGTTGAAGCCGACCATCAGGATGTCCTGCGTGCCGATCAGGCTGCCGTTTACGAACCAGCTCGCCTGGCTCGACGTGCTGTCCGCCACCGAGTCGGCAGCGTCGCTCTCCTCGTCCGTCGCGAAGGTGGCGCTCCCGGCCATCACCGGGCCGAGGGTCCAGTCCGCGCCTTCCTTGGGATTGACGCCTCCCTTGGCGGCGACGACGATCAGCGTGTCGACGCGGAGGTCCCTGGCGCGCGCGGACACGAGCGCTGACAGGCCGCTGTCGGGCGCTGCGGCGGCAGGACGGCTGCCAACCAGGGCGCGGCCGCCGGACCGCTGGGTCGCCACGGCACGGTTGAGCGCGCCGACGACATCGGCCCGCCTCGGCTCGCGCTCGGCCGCCGCCCTGTAGGCCACCAGGGCCTTGTCGACCGCACCCTCGCGCTCGTGCAGCGCGCCCTCTAGGAGGAAACCGTTGGCGCGCTTGGGGCTCGACAGCTGCCAGCGCCGGGCGAGGTCGAGCGCCTCGCCGGTACGGCCGCTGCCCGCCAGGAGCGCGACCAGCCGGGTCTGCAAGGCCCCCAGTTCAGGCGCGCTTTCCATTGCGCGCTTCAGGTATCCCTCGGCCTGCCTGGGGTCGCGCTCGGCGATCGCCAGGTCCGCCAGGCGGCTGAGAGGGACGGCCGACGACGGGTCCAGCGACGCGGCGCGCTTGAAGGTGGCCAGGGCCTGCTCGGTGGCCCCGTTGGCCAGTTGGGCCCGGCCCAGGGCGTCGAGCAGCGACACGTCGCCCTCGATGACCGATGTCGCCTCCTGTGCCGCCGCCAGCGCTTCGAGGCCTCGCTTGCCGAGGAGGTGGGCGTCGATGAGGGCGCCCCGGAGCCCGGGATCGCTGGGGTTGGCCCGTATCGCGCCGGCGAGCGTGTCCTTCAATTCCTCGGCCGATGCCCCGGTCGCCTCAAGCAGGCGGTACAGCGCCAGCGCCGCCGCCGTGTTGCGCGGGTCGGTCTTGGCGGCCGACCGCACACGCTCGACCGCCTGGGCGGGCTGCTTCTGCACAAGGTCGATCTGCGCCAGCGCGACGATGGCGGCGAAGTGCCGGGGGTCCAGTTCGAGGGCCTGCTCGAGGGCTCGACGCGCCTGAGGGTGGTTGTTGCGGGCGGCGTGCACGCGGCCTTTCATCTCGTGCAGAACCGGGTCACGGGCTGCCTTCGAGAGCGCCTTTTCGATGGCCGCCAGGGCCGGCTCCCACTGGCGTCGCGACAGCAGCAAGCCCACGAGCACCCGGTCGGGCTCCGTGTCGCTGGTGCTGGCCGACAGCGCCTGCAGTTCGGCGAGGCCGCGTTCGGCGCCCTGGGGTGTCTTCAGGGTGGCCAGGGCGTGCACCATGCGGGCGTCGCGGTCGCCGGGGGCCTGCTCCAGCGCGCGGGCCAGCAGCCGCTCGGCCCCCACGAAGTCATCGCGGGCCATCGCGGCGCGCCCGGCCAGTGTCAGGGTCGGAGTGTCGACCTTGGGCTGGGCGATC
>JBILSW010000128.1:0-7210 GCA_044371895.1 Rubrivivax sp. | reverse complement strand
CAGCACCAGGCCCTGCGCGGCAAACGGCGCGAAGGCCTGCTGCACGCGCTGCAGCGCCGCGGCATGCGCGTCGATGTCGGCACCGTCGGCGGCCAGCGTGGCCAGCAGCAGCGCACGCCCGCCGACGGGGCCGGTCTCGCGCGCCACCCACACGCCGCCCTCGCTGCGCGGCGCGCGCGGCGGCAGCAGGTCCTCGGCGATGCGCGGCACCTCGCCGGTGGGGTCTTGCTCGATGATGCGGGAGAGGCCGGCGCCGGCCGGCGTGCCCAGCAGCGACAGCGCCTCGTCGATGGCCGCGGCCAGGCCATCGGGCGTGAAGCGCTCGGACGCGACGGCCGGGCTCAGGCGGTAGCGCTCGTCGAACAGCCAGCGGCCGATGGCGCCCCAGGCGTCCTGCTCGCCATTGGCCACCTGCTCGAAGCGCGGGTCGGCGCGCATCGCCGCAGCCAGCGCGCGCGAGGCCGCGGCGCGCGAGGCCGCGTCGCCGCCGTCGATACCGACGAAGAGCGTGCGCGCCGGGGCGCCGGCACGGATCTGCTCGATCAGCACCTGTTGCCCGGCGTCGGCGCGCGAGGGCAGGAAGGCCCCCAGGTCGGCCACGAAGGGCGTGCGCACGATCTGCCAGGCGCACAGCGCCAGCGCCGCCAGCCACAGCGCGAGCACGGCGGCGCGCGGCCCGGGGCGGCGGGGGTTCACGGCGCGGCGGCCTTCAGCGGCTCGATCAGCATCAGGGAGCGGTCGCCGCCGGCCAGCGCCATGTCGATGCTGCGCACGTCGGCGCGCAGGCCGAGGATCTCGATGCCGACGATGCTGCCCTTGAGCTGCGCGCTCCGGGGAGTGAGCGTGAGCGTCCAGCGCTCGGCACTGCCGACAACCTGCGCGTCGAAGTGGCGCTGCAGCACCTCGGCGTTGCCGGTGAGCGTGCCGCGCAGCGCGTCGGCCAGCGCGGCCAGCTCGGGCACGGTGTCCAGCGTCAGCTGCCGGGTGCGCGTGCCGCGCCTCAGCACCACGGTGTTGCCCAGCACCTCCATCGACTCGGGCCGCGGCTGCTCGGTGTGCCGCGCGAAGCGGTCGGGCGCCTGGAAGCTGAGCCGGCCGCTGGCGCGCAGCGGCGCGTCCAGCGCAGCCACGGTGCGCTCCTCGGTGAAGCGGGCCTCGCCGCTGCGCCGCCGCGCCAGCAGCGCCATCAGCGCGGCGAGGTCGAAGCCGCTGGCGCCGGCCCCGCGCGCGGCCAGCGCCAGGGCGCTGCCCAGCAGCGCCCCGAGCAGGCGGCGGCGCGCGTCAGCGCGCGACGGGCGCGGGCGCGTCCTCGTTCCAGAAGTCATAGAAGTTGAACCAGTTGTAGGGCGCCTCGCGGCACAACTGCTCCAGCCGACGTACGTAGGCCGCCAGCGCCTGCTGCACGGCCTGCTCGCGCTCGGCGGCGCCCGCCGGCGGCGTGCGGAAGTCGGCCAGCGGCTCGAAGCGCACCTCGTAGCGCGCGCCGCCGTGGTACAGGCCGACCATGAACACCACCTCGCGACGCAGCGTCAACGCCAGCCGCATGGGGCCGTCGCCGAAGCGCGCCGCCGGGCCCAGGAAGGGGCAGGCCACGCTGCCCTCGAGCCCGGCACCGGGGCGGAAGCGGTCGCCGAGCAGGCCGACGAGGCCACCGCCGTCGAGCCAGTCGCGGATGCGCAGCGCCGAGCCCGGCCGGCCCAGCGGGATCACGTCCAGCGAGGCTTCGGGCGCCAGTGCCTGAAGCACCGACTGCACCATGCGCGCGTTGTCGGGGTACATCACCATGGCCACGCGCATGCCGGGGCGCTCCGCGCCCACCGTGTGCAGCACCTCGAAGCTGCCCAGGTGCGCGCCCAGCATCAGCGCGCCGCGGCCGTCGGCCAGGGCGGCGTCGACCACCGGGCCGCCGGTGAGGCGCAGATCGAAGTGCCGCATGTCGCCGCGGGCGAACCAGATGCGGTCCAGCGCCATCGAGGCGAAGGCGTGGAAGTGGCGCCAGAGGTCGCGCCAGCCCGGCGCGCGGCCCAGCGCGCGCGCCAGGTAGCGGCGGGCGTGGCGGCGCGGCTCGGGCGCGAACAGCAGGAAGTACAGCGTCACCGGCAGCAGCACCCCGCGCGCCACGGGCCGGCCCAGGCGCGTGGCGACCCAGGCGATGACGCGCAGCGCGAGCCGGTTGCTGCGTTCGCGCGAATCGGCCCAGCCGGCGGGGGCGGCCGTGCTCACGGCGTGCCCGCCATCAGCCGGCCGCTGGCCGCCACGCGGGGCGGCTCGGCGTCGAGCTGCCACACCTCGAAGGCCACGCCGTGCTCGCCCGTGGCCTGCAGCCGAACCTCGAGTTCCGCGCCGGGCCCCACCGGAGCCAGGAACTTGGCCGCCGCGATCTGCGGCTGCGCACCCATGCGCGCGGCCAGCGGCGCGTCTGCGGCCAGCGCGCGCATCACGTAGGCCAGCAGCGCCACGCCGGGCAGCAGCGGGTGGCTGGGAAAGTGCCCCGCAAACGCCGGGTGGTCGGTCGCGACCGTGAAGCGCGGGCCCTCGGCGAGCGCGTCACGCGCGAAGCGCGCCAGGCCCTGCGCCGTGAGCTTGCCGATGCCCTCGCGCGGCAGCGAGGGCACCATCAGCACGCGGCGCGGCACGAAGGCCGGCTCCAGCACCTGGCGCAACGCGCGGCGCACGGCCTCGGCGTCGAGCGTGTCGCTCACCACCAGCGCCACCGGTCGCGCGACGCCGTCCTCGGGCTCGTCGGGCATCCAGAAGGCGCCGTCGGCCACGCCGGGGATGCGGTTGAGCTGGAAGTCGAGCTGCGCCAGCGAGCTGCGCTTGCCGGCCACGTGGATGAGGTCGTTGGCACGGCCCAGCAGCCGGAAGCGGCGCTCGTCGATCAGCTCGAGCTGGTCGGCCAGCGGCGTGGGTTCGGCGACGTGGCCGCCCTGCACGAGGAAGCGTTCGCCTTCGACGCCGGCGCCGGCCTCGCGCCACAGGCGCAGCTCGCCCAGGGCCGTCCACACCTCGCCGGCCGTGGTGCGGCGCGCCGCCACCTGGCCGGCCTCGGTGCAGCCGTAGATTTCGACCAGCCGCGCGCCGGTGGCGGCCTCGGCCTCGGCCGCCAGTTGCGGCGACAGCGGCGCCGTGGCCGACAGCAGCAGCTCCAGCCGCGGCTGCGGCAGCCCGGCGCGCAGCAGCGTCTTCAGGTGGAACGGCGTCGTCACCAGGGCGCGCGGCGCGGGCACGCGCTCGAGCGCGACCACGATGTCGGCCGGGTAGAAGGGGCGGCCGGCGTCGCAGCTGGCGCCGCCCAGCAGGGCCAGCAGGACGCTGCTCTCGAAGCCGTAGCTGTGCTGGGCGGGCACGGTGGCCACGATGGCGAGGCCGGACAGACCGGCGCGGCCGGAGAACTCGGCCAGCCGCGCGGCCTCGGCGGCGATGTTGGCCACCAGCGGCCCCCAGCGCTTGGCGTGCGGGCGCGGCGTGCCGGTGGAGCCGCTGGTCAGCAGGCGCACGGCCTCGAAGTCGGCGGCCACGCCGGGCACCTGCCGGCTGGGGGCGGCACCCTCGTCGGGCGCCACGAACACCGCGGCGAGGCCGCCGGTGTCGAGCGCCGCGTCGTCCACCAGCGCATAAGGCGCGGGCGCGTCGGGCTCGCGCAGCGCGGCCAGCGTCTCAGGCAGGGCGTTCGGGGGCATCAGGCTGGTGTGGCCGCGGCGCAGCGCCGCCGCCAGGCCGAGCGCGAAGCGGTGGCGATCGCGGCATAGGTTGACGGCATGGCCGGCCGCCGGCAGCCGTTCGGCCAGTGCCTCGGCCTGCCCGAGGAAGCGCGCCGCCGTGACCGGCTGGCCGCCGCACCACAGCAGCGGGGCGTCGAGGTCGCGCGCAGCGAGCAGCGGCAGCTGATCGGTCATCGCGCAATCATCGGACGATCAGGCGCGGAAGCGCCGCCAGGCCTGCACCGCCTGGGCCATCGACACGCGCTCGAACTCGGGGTGGCGGTGGTAGCGCCAGGCGTACTCGCACACGAACAACAGCACCGCGGCCAGCGGCGTGAGGATGTTGCAGAAGAACGACCACCAGCTCCACGGCGCCGACAGGTACAGCAGCGCCGAGACCACGATCATGCCCACGAAGTACAGCGCCCAGGCCGCGGTGAGCTGCCGTGTGTAGAGGCGCATCTCGGGCGTGAACTCCTGGTGCAGCCGCTCGGCCAGCTGCGTGATCAGCGGCGTGGCGCCGGGGCGCAGCGTGATGCCGAAGCCGAAGCCCATGAGCGCGTGCAGCGCTGCGTGCTGCAGCACATAGAGGCGCTGCACGTCGATGCCGCCGCGCCAGCCGATGGCCGCCACCAGCGCGGCCAGCGCGGCCGTGGCCAGCAGCGTGGGGCCGTGGCGGCGCGCCAGCCCGGCCGCGCCCATGCCCGCCAGCAGCGGGCCGAACAGCGCGGCGATGGTCCAGGGCTGGTCGGGCCAGCGCGTCATCAGCAGGTAGGACAGCAGCGCGTAGGCCGACAGGCCCGCGGCCAGCGCCACGCCACGCCACCCGGGGCCGGCGGCATCACTGGGTGCGGTGCTGCGCGACATGCGCGGCCAGCGTGCGCAAGGAGCGGAAGATCTGCTGGTTGTTCTCGTCGTCGGAGCGCAGCTGGAAGCCGTAGCGGCGCGACACCTCCAGCGCCACCTCGAGGATGTCGATGGAATCGAGGCCCAGGCCGTCGCCGAACAGCGAGACCTCGGGGTCGATCTGGTCGGCGGGCGTCTCCAGGTTCAGCGCGTCGACGAACAGCGCGGCCAGCTCGCGCTCGAGCGCGGGCAGATCCTGGGCGATGCCGGTGGGGGACTGGGACACGAAGACGACCTCCTGAATCGGCGCGAATTGTAGGCACGGCCCTGTCGTGGGCGCCGTGCCGCTCCCCCAGCCGGGCCCGTGACGCCCGGCACGTTCACAGCCCCTTGAACAGATGGGCGTGGAGCCGGCTGGCCGTCACGGTCTCCGGTCGTCCGCGCAGCGTCAGCGTGACCTTGCCCGACTCCTCGCGCCGCGCCTGCACGATGCAGCGGGCCTGCACGACGGTGCCGCGGTGCACCTGCCAGAACCGCGCCGGGTCGAGCTGCGGCAGCAAGTCGCGCAGCGACTGCCGGATCAGGTGCTCGCGCGCCGCGGTGACGACGCGCACGTACTTGTCGGCGGCCTCGAAGTAGACCACCTCGTCGACCGGCACGAAGTGCACGACGTTGCCTACCTGGGCCTGGATCACCTCCAGCCGGGGCACGGGCGGCCCGCCGTCGGCGGTCTGCGTGGCGACCAGGATGCGCAGCTGCGCCATCGCGGCATCCAGCACCTGCGCCGGTGCCGAGGCCGCGCGCTCGGCCAGCCGCGCCTGCAGGCGGTGCACGCTGGCGGCCAGGCGCGCCTCGTCGAGTGGCTTGACCAGGTAGTCGGCAGCCTGTGCCTCGAAGGCGGACAGCGCATGGGCGGCATAGGCGGTGACGAACACCAGCAGCGGGAACGGCGCAGCCCCCGGCCCCTGGGGCCAGTCCTCGGCCAGCGCCGAGGCCGCTTCCAGGCCGCTGCAGCCGGGCATGCGGATGTCGAGAAAGGCCATCGCTGGCTGCAAGGCCAGCGCCTGCGCCACGGCCTGCAGGCCGTCGCCGACGGTGGCCACGATGTCGAGCTCCGGCCACAGGCGCTGCAGCGCCTGGCGCAGGTCGGCAGCGAGCAGCGGCTCGTCTTCGGCGATCAGTGCGGTGGGCTTCATCGTGCCGGTCCAGGGGCCGGAGAGGGTGCCCCTGCCAGGTCGCCCGGCCCGGGTTGCAGCGGCAGCCGCACCGTGGCCAGCGTGCCCACGCCGTCGGTCGCCGGCGCGACCTCCAGCCCGGCCTGCGGGCCGTGCAGGGCGGCCAGCCGCTCGCGCACCAGCACGAGCCCGAAGCGCGTGCCGGCCGTGACGGCGGTGCCCGGCGCCGTCAGGCCGACGCCTGTGTCGCGCACGGTCAGCACCAGATGCGGGCCCTGGGCCCGCGCAGCCACCTCGAGCCGGCCGCCGGCCACCTGCGGCTCCAGGCCGTGGCGGATGGCGTTCTCCACCAGCGGCTGCAGCAGCAGCGGTGGCACCGGATGCCCCGCCAGCTCGGGCGGAAGATCCAGCGCCACCTGCAGCCGCGGACCCATGCGGATGCCGATCAAGGTCAGGTAGTCGGCGAGGCGAGCGAACTCGGTGCCCAGCGCGTGGGAGGGCGCGCGCGACGCCTGCAGCGTGGCGCGCAGGAAGGCGATCAGTCGGTCCAGCATGTGCTGGGCCGCGGTCGCGTCCAGGCCGATCAGCACGCGCAGGTTGGCCAGCGTGTTGAACAGCATGTGCGGCTCGAGCTGTCTCTGCAGCAGCTGCAGCTGGTTCTCGGCGGCTGCACGCTGGGCGGCCAACGCAGCCTCTCGGGCGCCCGACAGCCGCTCGATGCTCGCGATGGCCCAGCTGGCCAGCAGCGTGGCCACGACCGAGACCCCCAGCGTGAGCTGGGTCGAGGCGGAGCCCAGATCCAGCAGGCTGGGGCTGGCGGATCCCGTCAGCGCGTCGCCGGCGGGCATGCCCAGCGAGGGCCCGATCAGCAGCCCCAGCACGGCCGAAGGGATCGCGGCGCGCCAGCCGCACCCCCAGCCCTCGGGCCGGATAGGGCGACCTCGTGCGCGGTCCAGCGCATCCTGTCCTGCCGCCATCGCCAGCCGCGCCAGCACGTTGATGCCCCAGCAGGCGAAGCCGATGGGGAAGGCATACGCCGCGGCGCGCAGCAGCGCGTCCGGCTGGAATCGGCCGAGGAACAGCGCAATGCCGCCGCACAGCAGCAGCATCAGGAGCAGCGTGGTGCCGAAGTGGCGCCGCTGGGTGCGCCATGCGATGGCAAGGGCGCCCGTGTCGTCGGAGGGCAGGCTCGGGGTCACCGCGCGATTGTGGGCGCGCGCCCTGACCGGGGTGCCGGCGGCGCGACGGACGGCGCTGGGCCGTCGCGAGCCGGCGCCATCGCGGCGCGAGGTGCGGGTGCTCAGCGCCGGCGCGAGCTTCCCAGCAGCGAGCCCAGCACGCCGCGGATCAGCTCGCGGCCCACGGTCGAGCCGATGGTGCGCACGGCCGACGAGGCCGCGGCCTCCACCAGGCCCGGGCGGCGGCCGCCGCGCGGGCCCGTGGTGCCCAGCATCATGTCCTTCACCCTGCCCATCATGCCGGCGT
>JBILSW010000127.1:0-7220 GCA_044371895.1 Rubrivivax sp. | reverse complement strand
GGCCGGCGGCAGTTGCTCCAGGGTGTTCATCAGCAGGCCCTCACTCGATGACGTCGCCGCGCTGCAGGTAGCGGCCCAGCGCGACGGTGGAGACGAAACCCAGCAGCGCGATCAGCAGCGCCGCCTCGAAGTACAGCCCCGTGCCCTGCCGGATGCCCAGCAGCACGACGAAGGCCACGACATTGACGTACAGCGTGTCCAGCGCCAGCACGCGGTCGGGCAGCGTGGGGCCGCGCAGCAGCCGCCAGCCGCACAGCAGCATCGCCAGGCCCACGGCGCCCAGCGCGAACAGCAGGGCCAGCGAGATGAACGACGGCGCTGCAGACGTCATGACTCGAAGATCTCCATCAACGGGCGCTCGTAGCGCGCCTTCATCTGCTCGGCGGCGCCGGCCGGGTCGTCGCAGTCCAGCGCGTGAACGAGGATCTCGCCGCGCAGCTCGTCGACCACGCAGCTCACGGTGCCGGGCGTGGTGGTGATGATGGTGGCGAACAGCGCGATCGCCGTGGGGTGCGTGGTGTCCAGCTTCACAGGCACCCAGGCTGGCTGCGGGCTGGACACGGGGTCCAGCACGATGCGTGCCACGGTGATGTTGGACACGACGATGTCCCACAGCACGATGCCGGTCAGGCGCACGGCCGTCCACGCCGCGCGCGGGCGCGAGGGAGTGCCCAGGAAGCGGTGCAGCAGGCGCGGGATGCCCAGGCCGAAGATCGCGGCCCACAGCAGGTCGGCCGGGCCGGCGCTCTCGCGCAGCAGCAGCCAGGCCGCCGCCACCATCAGCGACAGCACCGGGTGCGCGAACCAGCCGGCGGCGGGGGGGTCGTGGGGCTTCATCGCGGGGCCTCGAAGCGGTAGGGACGCGTGGTCTGCGCGCCCTCGCCCAACACGGCGCGGCCGTAGGCGGCGCGGTCGCCGAGTTGCTCGGCCGCGGCCTGCGCGTAGCGCTGCACGGGGCCGGCGAACACGCTCAGCGCCACGCTCAGCGCCAGCAGCAGCGCGGTCGCGCCCTGCAGACGCGCGCTCCCGCCGCTGGGCGTGCTGGCCGGCAGGTCCTCACGCACGCTCCAGAACAGGATGCTGCCGGCGCGCGCCAGGCCCACCATCGTCAGCAGGCCGGCCACCAGCACCACGGCGAATACCAGGCCCATCCACGGGTGCGCGGCCGCGGCCTCCAGCAGCATGGCCTTGCCAATGAAACCCGGCAGCGGCGGCAACCCGGCCGCCGAGGCCGCGGCCAGCAGCAGCGCCAGGCCCAGCAGCACCGGCTGGCCGACGGCGGGGCCGGACTCGAGGTGGTCGGCGGCGTCGCCGCGCTGCGCGGCCACGATCTCGCCGAGCAGGAACAGGCCCGCCACCACCAGCGTGCTGTTGACCATGTAGTACAGCGCCGCGCCCCAGGCCGCGGGCGTGAACAGTCCGATGCCCACCAGCACCGTGCCGACCGAGGCCACCGTGAGCCAGGCCACCAGTCGCGCCAGCGTGCGCGCGGCCAGCGCGCCCATCACGCCCACGGCGCAGGTGACGAGCGCCAGCGGCAGGATCCACGGCTCGGCCGCACCCGCCGCCCCGCCCTCGCCGCCGCCGAATACCACGCCGTGCACGCGCAGCAGCGAGTAGACGCCGACCTTGGTCATCACGGCGAACAGCGCCGCCACCGGCGCGCTGCTGGCGGCGTAGGTGCCGGGCAGCCACACCGCCAGCGGCATCAACGCGGCCTTGAAGCCGAACACCACCAGCAGCACCAGCCCCGCGGCCTGCGCGATGGCGGCCTCGGCGCCCTTGAGCTGCGGCACCTTCAGCGCCAGATCGGCCAGGTTCAGCGTGCCCGTCATCGCGTACAGCAGCGACACGCCGATCAGGAACAGCGCCGAGGCCACGAGGTTGAGCACCACGTAGTGCAGGCCGGCCTTGAAGCGCTCGCGGCCCTGGCCGTGCAGCATCAGCACGTAGCTGGCGATCAGCAGCACCTCGAAGAACACGAACAGGTTGAACAGGTCGCCGGTGACGAAGGCGCCCGCCAGCCCCATGAGCTGGAACTGGAAGATGGCGTGGAAGTGGCGGCCGTGGCTGTCCCAGCCGCCGCTGGCGTACAGCAGCACCGGCAGCGCCACCGCGGCGGTGAGCGCGACCATCAGCGCACCGAGACGGTCCACCACCAGCGCGATGCCGAAGGGCGCCGGCCACTCGCCGACGCGGTAGACCAGGATCTCGCCGCCAGCCACGCGCTGCACCAGCAACGCGGCCAGCACGCCGAACAGCGCCACCGAGGCCAGCGACACGCGGCGCGCCCACGGCAGCCGGCGGTGGCCGTGGCCGCCCTGCGCGTCGCTGCCGCCGTCGCCGATGAACAGCAGGGCCACCGCGGTAAGCGCCGGCAGCACCACCACGAGCACCGGCAGGTGGTCCAGCCAGTTCATCGCCGGCCCTCCGGCGGCCGGCCGTGCCGGTGCCCGTGCGGGTGCTCCCGGCGACGCTGCTCGTCGTCGGACAGGCCGTCGACGTGGTCGCTGCCGCCCTCGTGGTGGTTGCGCAGCGCCAGCTCGATGACGAAGCCCGTGGTCGCGAAGCCGATGACGATGGCCGTGAGCACCAGAGCCTGCGGCAGCGGGTCGGCGAAGACGGTGGCGCCGGTGCCCAGGATGGGCGGCGCGCCGGTCCACAGCCGGCCCATCACGAAGATGAACACGTTGACGGCGTAGCCGATCAGGCTCAGGCCCAGCACCACCGGGAAGCTGCGGCCGCGCAGCAGCAGCAGGATGCCGCAGGCCGTGACCCAGCCGATGCCGGTGGCGACGAGCAGTTCCAGGCTCAGCGTCATGCGCCCCCCCCGGCCGGCTGGCGGTGGGCCGGCTCCTTCGAAGCCGCGCCCAGTGCCGACAGCATCAGCATGGTCGCGCCCACCACGGTGATGTAGACGCCGAGGTCGAAGATGGCGGCGGTGGCCAGCGGGGCTTCTCCCAGCAGCGGCAGCACCGGGTTGCCGTGCGCGCTCGTCAGGTACGGACGGCCCAGGAAGAAGGCCCCCAGTCCGGTGAGCGCCGCGATCAGCAGCCCGCTGCCGATCCAGCGCGTGTAGCGCGTGCCGCCGCCGGCGCGCAGCACGCCCTCGGCCCAGCCCTGGCCGCGCGCCATGTACTGCACCACCAGCGCCACGGCCGTGATCAGCCCGGCGATGAAGCCGCCGCCCGGCAGCCCGTGGCCGCGCCAGAAGATGTAGGCCGTGACCACCAGCGCCAGCGGCAGGATCAGCCGCGCCACCTGGCGCAGCATCAGCGGCGGCTGGGCGAAGCTCCAGGCGCGGCCGTCGTCACCCAGGCTCAGGTCGGCGCGCGGGCGCTGCGCCCGCAGGCCGTCGAGCAGCGCCAGCACGCCGACGCCGGCGATGCCCAGCACCGTGATCTCGCCCCAGGTGTCGTAGCCGCGGAAGTCGACCAGGATGACGTTGACCATGTTGGTGCCGCCACCCTTGGGCACCGAGTTCTCGATGAAGTACCAGCTGATGCTGTCGAAGTCGCGCGTCAGCACCAGCCAGGTGATCCAGGCGATGCCGCCGCCGCCGCCCACGGCCAGGGCACCGTCGCGCCAGCGGCGCCAGGGGGCCGACTCGGCCCAGCCCAGCTGCGGCAGCAGCGCGGTGGAGACGGCGTCGACCGAGATCTGCGTCAGCGCCAGGTCGGGCGCCGACAGCCCGAGGAAGGTCAGCGAGGCCACCAGCCCCACGCCGCCCACCAGCACCACGGCCACCACGCGCTGGTGCTGCAGCACCACGGCGGCGGTGGCCGCACCCACCGCCAGCAGCCACACCACCACCGCCATCGGCGTGGCGGCGGTGGCGGCCCGCGTGCCAGCCACGGGGGCGTCGCCCGCCGGCACCACCAGCGCCCAGGCGGCCACCACCAGCACCGAGCCCACCATCCAGGCGGCGTAGCTCTGCAGCGAGCGGCTCTCCAGGCGGTGCGTGAAGCGGCCGGCGGCGCCGAACAGCCGGTCGTTGAGCCACCAGAACAGGGCCTTGGCCTGCACCCAGCCCGCGGGCGCGCGGTGCAGCCAGCGGTCGCGCATCGCCCAGGCGTACAGCGCCACGCCGCCGGCCACAGCGATGGCGCTCATCAGCAGCGGCACGTTGAAGCCATGCCACAGCGCCAGCGAGAACGCCGGCGGCGCCTCGCCCAGCACGGCGGTGGACACCGCCAGCACCAGCGGGCCGGCGATCGTCATCGGCAAGAGGCCCACGGCGACGCACACGCCCACCAGCAGCAGCACCGGCGCCTTCATGCCCCAGGGCGGCTCGTGCGGGGGCGGCTGCGTTTTCGGGCTCAGCAGGTCGGTGGCGGGCGCACCGAAGAAGGTGTCGTGCACCAGGCGCAGCGAGTAGGCCGCCGACAGCAGCCCGCCCAGGGTGGCCAGCACCGGGATCAGCCAGCCGAAGTCGCCCCACAGGCCGTTGTTCGGGGCGTAGAGGGCCTCGTGCAGCATCATCTCCTTGCTGATGAAGCCGTTGAAAGGCGGCAACCCGGCCATCGCGGCGCTGGCGACGACGGCCAGCGTGCCGACCACGGGCAGCGCACCGGTGAGGCCGCCGAGCCGGCGCATGTCGCGCGTGCCGGTCTCGTGGTCGACGATGCCGGCGCTCATGAAGAGGGCCGCCTTGAAGGCCGCGTGGTTGAGGATGTGGAACACCGCCGCCACCGTGGCCAGCGGCGAGGCCAGGCCGACAAGGAAAGTCACCAGGCCCAGGTGGCTGACGGTGCTGTAGGCCAGCAGGCCCTTCAGGTCGTGCTTGAAGAGGGCCACGCCAGCCGCGAACACCATGGTCACGAGGCCGGCCGAGGCCACCAGGCCCTCGAACAGCGGCGTGCCGCCGATCACCTCGTCCAGGCGCAGCAGCAGGAACAGGCCCGCCTTCACCATGGTGGCCGAATGCAGGTAGGCCGAGACCGGCGTCGGCGCCGCCATCGCCTGCGGCAGCCAGAAGTGGAACGGCACCTGCGCGCTCTTGGTGAAGCAGCCCAGCAGCACCAGCACCAGCGCGGCGGGGTACAGCGGGTGGGCCTGGATCATCGCGGCCTTGGCGACCATCTCCGAGAGCTCGTAGGTGCCCGCGATCTGCCCCAGCAGCACCACGCCGCCCAGCAGGGCCAGGCCGCCGCCGCCGGTGACGGCCAGCGCCATGCGCGCGCCCTGGCGGGACTCCTCCAGCCGCCCCCAGTAGCCGATGAGCAGGAAGCTCGAGATGCTGGTGAGCTCCCAGAACACCACCAGCAGCAGCAGGTTGTCGCTGAGCACGATGCCCAGCATCGCCGCCATGAACAGCATCAGCGACGGGAAGAAGCGGCGCACCGGGTCGTCGGCGTGCAGGTAGAACGCCGCGTACAGGATGACCAGCAGACCGATGCCGGTGATCAGCGCGGCGAACATCCAGGCCAGCGCGTCGAGCCGGAAGCCCAGGTTCAGGCCGATGCCGGGCACCCACTCGGCCTGCCACAGCAGCAGCGGGCCGCTCAGCGCCGCGGGCGCCAGCAGCAGCAGCAGCAGGAACGAGGCGCCCGCCACGGCGCCAGCCACGCCAGCCGTGAGCCGCCGGCGGGCCGGGCTCTCGTCGCCCGCCGCCCAGGCAGTGAGCACGGTTCCGGCCAGCAGCGGCAGCAGGACGATGATCGGAAGCAGCGCGCCGCTCATGCTTGTGGTGTGGGATCGGACGTCATCGTGGCGCGGCGCAGCCCGGCCGGGCCGCGTCTTCCTCCGATTCGGCGCGGGAGTGTAGTGGCTCGATCCTTGAAGGCCGCTGACGAATCCCCGTCCGCGGCAAGGCCCCTGGCCGTTCGCGGCTGGTTCAGCCGGCCCCGCCCGCCTGCCGCGCCTGGTGCAGCACGCGCTGCGGGAACGGGATCTCGATGCCGCGCTCGCCCAGGGCCTTCAGGATGGCCACGTTCACCGCCGTGCGGGCGTTGACCTGGCCGTTCTCAGGGTCGCCGATCCAGAAGCCGAAGGTCAGCTCCAGGCCGTCGGCCGCGAAGGCGGTGAGGTTGGCGACCGCTGGCGGCTCGGCCAGCACGCGCGGCACCTGCCTGACCACTTCCAGCAGTTCGGGCATCAGCCGTTCCACGTCGGTGCCGTAAGCCACCTGCACCGCGGTGGTCAGCAGCATGTTGCTGTCGGCCAGCGAGAGGTTCTCGATGCGCTGCGTGATCATCATCTCGTTGGGCACGATGCTCTCGCGGCCGTTGAGCGCGCGGATCTTGGTGTAGCGCGTGGTGATGTCGGTGATGCGGCCCTCGAAGTTGTCCACGCGCACGAGGTCGCCAATGCGCATGCTGTTCTCGGCCAGGATGACGAAGCCGCTCACGTAGTTGGCGGCCAGCTTCTGCAGCCCGAAGCCGATGCCCACGCCCAGGGCGCCGCCGAGCACGCCCAGGGCCGTGAGGTCGAGCCCGGCGGCCGACAGCGCCACCAGCAGGCCCACGAACAGCAGCAGCGCGCGCAGCGCGTTGGCGGCCATCTTGCGGATCGACAGGTTCTCGACCGCGCCGTGCAGCAGCTTCTGCTCAAGCAGCGAGCTCAGCCAGAGCGTCCCCATCAGCACCACGATGGCGCTGACGGTGCCCTCCAGCAGGTTGCGCACCGACACCGTGGTGCCGCCGAGCTTCCAGGAGATCCTGTCGAGCTCGGCCAGCAGCAGCGGCAGCACGCCGGTGATCCACAGCACCACGGCGATCCACGCCAACCAGGAGAACGAGCGCTCGAACACGCGCACCAGCCGGCTCGTCGGGAAGGCCTGGTGCAGAACGCGCACCGTCAGGCGGATGGCCGCCAGCGAGATCAGGACGGGTACCACCAGCTTGAACACCGCCGTGGGCACGTGGCTCTGCATCAGCCAGCGTGCCAGCAGCGCCAGCAGCAGCGCCAGCAGCGGGAACATCACGCCGTCGACGATGCGCTGGCCGAACCACACCGAGTCCTCGCGCGGCGGGTCGCTGCCCTGGAGCAGCCGCACCAGGCCCCAGGCCAGCGCCAGGCAGCCCACGAAGACCGCCAGCTCGACCAGCGCCGAGCGGCTGGCGAGGTTGGCAACGAGGATGGAGAACTCTCCGGCTGCCGCGGCCGGCTCCGCTGCCGGGGCCGCCATCAGGCGACGTCCGCCAGCACCCGCAGGTGCGCTGCCACGCTGCGCGCCAGGGCCGAGAGGCTGTAGCCCCCCTCCAGGCACGACACCAAGC
>JBILSW010000126.1:0-7275 GCA_044371895.1 Rubrivivax sp. | reverse complement strand
ACCCTGCCTGCAGCGGGGTGTCTTGCCTACCGGGTGATTCAGCTCGATACGCCAACCGCGCGCCTCAGCGAGCAAGCCCGCTAGCGCAAAACGTGGCACAAGTTGCGCCGGGGCCGGAATTGCGCATAACAGCGCGATTGCGCCAAGTTATGGGCAACTTCACAACTTGGCGGTGCCCAGGCACGTATCGGATTGGCGCGACCGGCAGGGATCGAACCTGCAACGCAGCCTTCGGAGGGCTGCATGATATCCATTTCACCACGGTCGCCGCGCGGCTGAGCCGGCGATTCTAGCCCGCGGCGGCCTCGTGTCAGGCTGCTGCAGGGGCGGCTCCTATAATCGACCGGTTTTGTCCGGCACAGCAGCCGCGCGGGCCCAGGCCCCGGCAGCCGCGCCGCCCGCAGCACCCGAGCAGCACCACGGCACAACGGCACCACGATGAGCGAGCAGCACCCCGCGCCCGAAACCCACGAAGGCCCCCATGAAGGCCCGATCCGCACCCCCAAGCAGCTGATCGCGACCGTGGTCGCATCGTTTGTGGTGCCGGTGGTGGCGATCATCCTGCTCGCCAACTATGTCGACTTTGGCGCCAAGCCGGCCGCTGGCACCGATGCGCTGGCCGCAGAGGCCGTGGCCAAGCGCATCCAGCGCGTGGGCACGGTGGAGATCCGCGACGCCTCGGCCCCGGCCGTGCTGCGCACGGGCGAGCAGGTCTACCAGGCGGCCTGCACAGCCTGCCATGTCGCCGGCGCCGCCGGTGCGCCCAAGACCGGTGATGCCGCCGCGTGGGCCCCGCGCCTGAAGACGGGCTACGAGGCGCTGCTGAACTCGGCGCTCAAGGGCAAGGGCGCCATGGCCGCGCAGGGTGGCGGCGAGTACAGCGACGTCGAGATCGGCCGTGCCGTCGTCTACCTGGCCAACAAGTCGGGTGGCAACCTGCCCGAGCCGGCCGCTCCGGCGCCGGCCGCCGCGGCCTCGAAGTGAGCCCGGCGCCGCGGCCCGTTCAGGGCTGCGGCAGCAGCTGGTAGCCAAAGCGCGCAGGCATCTGCGCGAACGGCAGTTCGACGGGCGCCCAGGCGCCCGTTTCGCTTTCCCCCGGGTCTTGCCCGGCCCCTTCCTGCAGCGCTGCTTCCACTGCGCACGCGGCCAGCGCCATGTCGGCCGTGTGCACCAGGCCAAAGCCCAGCGCCGTGTGGGCGAAAAGGCGGCCGTGTTCGTCCAGCCAGGCCTGGTGCAGCGCGCCAGCGGCCTGCCCGCTGTGGGCCACCAGCGGGAAGCCCGGCGCGTCCTGCACGCGCCACACATAGGGCGCGGCCTCGAGCTGCACGTACACGCGCTGCGGGCCGTTCTGGAAGAACCAGGCGCCATGCTCGTCGGCCGCGTAGTTGCGGTGGATGAACTCGCGCAGCTTCTCGTGCGTGATGCGGCTGCCCTTGACGGCCGGGAAGGGCCCGGCCCGCTGCACGCGCTCGTCGCGCATGTACCACTCGCCGCGCGCGTCCAGCGCCAGCCAGCCGTGACAGTGCGACACGTGGGGCCACTTCCTCAGCGCCGCCTTGACGATCTCGTCCATGGCCCGATGCTCGCTCAGGCGTGCGCGGCCAGCCAGCCGGCCACGGCCGCGGGCATCTGCTTCACCCGCCCCGGGAAGCCGCCGTGCGGAAACCCCACGTGGCCGCCGCCTGCCGGCCGCCAGAAGCTGACGAAGCGGCCGGCCTGCTGCGGCCCGGGCAGCTCGTGCGCGGGCACGAAGGGGTCGTTGCCGGCGTTCAGCACCAGCGCCGGCACGCGCAGCCGCCCCAGGTGCGGCGCCGCCGAGGCGCGCGCCCAGTAGTCGGCCGTGCCGGCAAAGCCGTGCAGCGGCGCCGTGAAGGCGTCGTCGAAGGCGAAGATGGTGCGTGCCGCGGCCACGCGCTCGCGGTCGAACAGGCCCGGGTGCTGCCGCCACTTCTGCAGCGCCTTGGGGATCATGGTCGACAGGAACATGCGCGCATAGACGAGCCGGTTGAAGCCACGGTCGATGGCGCGGCCGGCCGAGGCCAGGTCGATGGGCGAGCACACCGCGGCCACCGCGGCCGGGGTGGCCGCGGCGGTGTCGCCCGCTTCCTGCGCCCAGCGCAGCAGCGCGTTGCCGCCCAGCGAGATGCCCACCGCCAGCAGCGGCTGCGGGCCCGCGGCGCGCAGGCGCTGCAGGATCCAGCCGATCTCCTCGAAGTCGCCCGAGTGGTAGGCGCGTGGCCCGCGGTTGAGCTCGCCGCTGCAGCCGCGGAAATGCGGCACGCTGAAGGCCCAGCCGCGCCCGCGCGCCACCGCCGCGAAGGCCTGCGCGTACTGGCTGGCGCTGCTGCCCTCGAGTCCGTGGAACAGCACCAGTCGGCGCGGCGCCGCGGCCGGGCCCTGCAGGTGGTCGACGTCGATGAAGTCGCCATCGGGTGTCGCCCAGCGCTCGCGCTCGAAGCGCGGCGGCTCGCCGTCGAAGCGGCGCGCGTGCAGCGCGGCCCAGATGGTCTGCGCGTTGCCGCCGGGCAGCCAGAAGGGCGGCCGGTAGTCGAAACGCGCGGCCATGGGGTCAGTGCAGGGTGTTCGGCGCGTCGTGCCGCAGCGGCTCGGCCGGTTCCTGCGGCTCGGCGGGGCTGGCGTGGTGGGCGACCAGGCGCCAGCCCCGGCCCGTCTTGACGTACACGTTGGTGGCCACCACCCAGCCCACCTGCCGGCCCTCGGACGTGAGGACCTCGATGCGCTCGACCAGGTGGTGCACGGCGCTGCCCATCTGCTGCAGCCGGTGCACCTGCTCGGGCATCACCGGGATGCCGCTGCTGGCGAAGATGGCCTCGAAGCTCGCGCGGATGGCCGCCGGCCCCACGAGCCGGCCGCCGCCGCCCGGGTGCACGCACACCACCTCGTCGTCGTCGGCCCACAGGGCCATCAGAGCGTCGAGGTCGCCGCGCTGCAGCGCCTCGTAGAACGCGGCCTCGACGTCGTCGGGGCTGGCGAACAGCGCAGCGGCGGGCGGGGGTGGCATGGCGGCGGCCCGGGGCTGCGGCGCTTCAGCGGAAGACCACGCACTTGCGGCCGTCGACCAGCACGCGGTGCTCCAGGTGCCAGCGCACGGCGCGCGCCAGCACCATGCACTCGATGTCGCGGCCCGCCGCCGTGAAGTCCTCGGCCGACATCGTGTGGTCCACGCGCTGCACGTCCTGCTCGATGATGGGGCCCTCGTCGAGGTCGGCCGTCACGTAGTGCGCGGTGGCGCCGATGAGCTTGACGCCCCGCGCGTGCGCCTGGAAGTAGGGCCGCGCGCCCTTGAAGCTGGGCAGGAAGCTGTGGTGGATGTTGATGGCGCGGCCGGCCAGCGCGGTGCACAGCTCGGGGCTGAGGATCTGCATGTAGCGCGCGAGCACGACGAGGTCGATGCGCTCGCGCTCGACCAAGGCCTCGACTTCGCGCTCCTGCGCGCGCTTGGCGTCGGCGCCGCTGCCCGCCTTCAGCGGCAGGTGGTGGAAGGGGATGCCGTAGCTTTCGGCCAGCGAGCGGTGGGTCTCGTGGTTGCTCACGATGGCCGGGATGTCGGCCGCCAGCGAGCCGCTCTTCCAGCGGAACAGCAGGTCGTTCAGGCAGTGGCCGTGCTGGCTCACCATCAGCAGCACCCGCGGCCGCGTGGCCAGGGCGTGGAAGCGCGCCGCCATGCCGAACTGCTGCACGGTGTGCGCGAACAGGCCCTGCAGCGTGGCCACGCTGGCCAGCTGCGGCGGCGCCTGGAAATGCACGCGCATGAAGAACAGGCCCGTCGCGCCCTCGCCGCCGAGATCGCCGAACTGCTGCGAGTCGACGATGTTGCAGCCGGCCTGGTACAGCAGGCCGGAGACTCCGTGCACGATGCCCTTGGCATCGGGGCAGGTCACGGTCAGCACGAATTGGTGGTCGAGGCTCATCGGCCGGGATTGTAGGGATCGCCCTGATGCCGCTCCCGCGCTGGGCCGCCTGGGCAAGTTGTGTAGTTTAGCTACTAGATCTGCCGCAACTACAAGCAAACTACATCCGCTTGGCGCGGGTTTGCCCCATATAGGAATGTAGTTTTACTACAATAGCATGCGCGACAATCGCTGGAGAGTCGACCGATGACGCTGTTGTGGAACGGGCTTCGCGCCCACTTGGCCCCATGGTTCGCGGGCCTGATGCTGGTGTTGCTGGCCGCCTGCGGCGGCGGCGGCGGGGCCGAGACACTGGCGCCGCCCGTGGCCCCCACGCCCGACGCGCGGCTGGCCCTCGGCGACGGCGCCTGGCAGACCGTGCTGACCGCCGTGCCCGCGGCGCCGGGCGGCGGCGGCGGGGGCGGCGGTGGCGCCACGCCCACCACGCTGACCATCCACTACAAGCGCACGGCCGGCGACTACGACGGCTGGACGCTGCACACCTGGGATGCCGCCGTCGAGACGACCTGGACGGCCGGCCGCACGGGCACGCCCACGGCCTTCGGCCGCAGCTACGAGGTGCCGCTGTCGGCCACCAGCGGCAGCGTCGGCTACATCTTCCACAAGGGCGACGACAAGGACCACGCCGGCGCCGACCAGCGCTACACGCTGCAGCCCGGCCGCAACGAGATCTGGCGCATCCAGGGCGACTCCGCCACCTACACGCGCAACCCCGAAGGCGCCGCCGCGCCCGACATCCGCACGCTGCGCGTGCGCTACAAGCGCTTCGCGGGCGACTACGGCGGCTGGGGCCTGCACCTGTGGCCCACGAGTGGCATCGACACCAGTCGCCTGGCGGCGGGCGTGGCCATCGACCAGTGGACCAACCCCGTGCGCTTCGACCAGATGCCCGGCTACGCCGCCGGCAGTGGCGAGGTGGTTTTCGACATCCCCGTGCTCAACCCCACGGGCGACGCCGCGCGCACGGGCGTGGAGTTCATCATCCACGGCCTGCCGCCCAACCAGGACGACAAGGACGGCCGGCCCGACAACATCCGCGTCGCCTTCGGCAGTCTCACCATCAGCGGCCAGGTGGGCCAGGTGTGGCTGGTGCAGGGCGACCCCACCGTCTACCTGAGCCCGCCCGACACGCGCCGCGCCAGCACGCGCGACGCGCGCGCGTTCTGGCTCGACCGCACGCTCATCCAGTGGCCGCGCGTGGCCGCCGGCGGCACGGTGAAGCTCTACCACTCGGTCGCCGGGCAGATCCTGGCGCCGCTGGACGGCAACGTGACCGGGGCCGACGGCGCCGTCACGCTCGACGTCTTCACCGGCGCCGTGCCGGCGGCGCTGCGCGAGCGCTACAAGTGGATCGACGCCGGCGCCGTGTTCAGCGTGCCCGCGGCCGACCGGGCGCGCGTGCCGGCGCTGCTGAAGAGCCAGGTCGTCATCGTGCAGGAAGACGCCGCCGGCAAGGTGCAGAACGCCACCACGCTGCAAGTGCCAGGCGTGCTCGACGACCTCTACGCCACGGCCGCCGACGTGCGCGACCTCGGCGTGAGCTTCGGCGACTTCGGCACCCGCTTCAAGCTGTGGGCGCCGACCGCGCAGAAGGTCTACCTCTTTACCTACGAGACGCCCACAAGCGCCGCTGCCACCGTCGACGAGATGGAGATGGACCCCGCCACCGGCGTGTGGAGCGCCACGCGCGCGGCCGACCTCAGCGGCCGCTACTACCGTTACGGCGTGGAGGTGTTCGTGCGTGGCGTGGGCGTGGTGCGCAACCTCGTCACTGACCCTTATTCCGTGAGCCTGTCCACCAACAGCAAGCGCAGCTGGATCGGCAGCCTGCAGTCGGCGGCCACCAAGCCGGCGGGCTGGGACGCCTCGGCCGTGCCTGCGCGCGTGGCCGCTGCCACCGACATGGTGGTGTACGAGCTGCATCTGCGGGACTTCTCGGTGAGCGACGTCACCGTGCCGGCGGCCGAGCGCGGCAAGTACACGGCCTTCGCGCGCAGCGACAGTGCCGGCATGCGCCACCTGCGGGGCCTGGCCGAGGCCGGCGTGACCGACGTGCACCTGCTGCCGGTATTCGACATCGCCAGCGTGCCCGAGACCGGCTGCACCACGCCCAGTCCGGGCGGCGCGCCCGACAGCGAGGCGCAGCAGGCGGCCGTCACTGCCACGGCCTCCGGCGACTGCTTCAACTGGGGCTACGACCCGCTGCACTTCAACGCGCCCGAGGGCAGCTACAGCAGCAACCCCGCCGACGGCGCGGCGCGCGTGCGCGAATTCCGCCAGATGGTGATGGGCCTGCACGCCGCCGGCCTTCGCGTGGGCATGGACGTGGTCTACAACCACACCACCGCCAGCGGCCAGAACGAGAACAGCATCCTTGACCGCGTGGTGCCGGGCTACTACCACCGGCTCACGGCCGACGGCACGGTCACCAACAGCACCTGCTGCGACAACACGGCGCCCGAGCACCGGATGATGGGCCAGCTGATGATCGACTCGGCGGTGCTGTGGGCGCGCGAGTACAGGATCGCCAGCTTCCGCTTCGACCTCATGGGCCACCTGCCGCGCCCGGTGATGGAGAGCCTGCGTGCCGCGGTCAACGCCGCGACGGGCCGCGAGGTGCAGCTGTTTGGTGAGGGCTGGAACTTCGGCGAGGTGGCGGGCGACGCGCGCTTCGTGCAGGCGCGGCAGGGCGGGCTTGCGGGCAGCCGCATCGGCGCCTTCGGCGACAAGCTGCGCGACGCCGTGCGCGGCGGCGGCTGCTGCGACAGTGGCGGCGCGCTCGTCTCCGAGCAGGGCTGGATCAACGGCCTGCACTACGCCCCCAACGCAAACGCGGGCACCCGGCCGCTGAACGACCTGCGCTGGCGCGGCGACCTCATCAAGGGCGGCCTGGCGGGCAGCATCGAGGACTTCACGTTGCTCACGCACTGGGACGCCACGGTGCCGCTGAAGGACCTGGGCGGCGTGGGCTTCGCGCGCCAGCCCGACGAGGTGGTGAACTACGTCGAGAACCACGACAACCTGACGCTGTACGACGTCAACGCCCTGAAGCTGCCGCTGGGAACCAGCGCCGCCGACCGGGCGCGCGTGCAGATCCTGGGCGTCTCCACCGTGGCCTTCGCGCAGGGCATCGCCTACGTCCATGCGGGTGTCGAGTTCCTGCGCAGCAAGAGCCTGGACCGCAACAGCTACGACAGCGGCGACTGGTTCAATGTCTACGACCCCAGCGGCACCACGCACAACTTCGGCGTCGGGCTGCCCCGCGCTGCCGACAACGGCGACAGCTGGGCGCTGATGCGGCCCTTCCTGGCCAACCCGTCGCTTAAGATGGGTGCCGAGCCCA
>JBILSW010000125.1:0-7289 GCA_044371895.1 Rubrivivax sp. | reverse complement strand
GCGCTGGAAGCCGAACATCGAGTAGTAGATGTAGAACGGCACCATGATGCGGTTGTTGGTGCTGTACGACGTCGCCGCGGCGATCCAGCTGCTCATGCCGCCGGCCTCGTTGATGCCTTCCTGCAGGATCTGCCCGTTCTGCGCCTCGCGGTAGTACATGACCTGATCCTTGTCTACCGGCGTGTACTTCTGGCCCTCGGGGTTGTAGATGCCGATCTGCCTGAAGAGGCCCTCCATGCCGAAGGTGCGCGCCTCGTCCACCAGGATGGGCACCACGCGCGGGCCCAGGGCCTGGTCGCGCAGCAGCTGCGTCAGGAAGCGCACGTAGGCCTGTGTGGTGCTGATCTCGCGGCCCTCGGCGGTGGGCTCCAGCACGCTCTTGAAGGTCTCCAGCGCGGGCACCGTGAAGCTCTCGGTGCTGCGCGTGCGGCGCCGGGGCAGGTAGCCGCCCAGGGCCTTGCGGCGCTCGTGCAGGTACTTCATCTCCGGCGTGTCCTCGGCCGGCTTGTAGAACGGGATCTTGGGCAGTTCCGCGTCGGGGATGGGGATGTTGAAGCGGTCGCGGAAGTAGCGGATGTCGTCGTCGGTGAGCTTCTTGGCCTGGTGCGCGGTGTTCTTGCCCTCGCCGGCCTTGCCCATGCCCCAGCCCTTGACCGTCTTGATGAGCAGCAGCGTGGGCTGGCCCGTGGTGTTGTGGTGGGCGCGGTGGAAGGCGGCGTAGACCTTGGCGGCATCGTGGCCGCCGCGGCGCAGGTTCCAGATGTCGGCGTCGGACATCTTGGCCACCATCTCCAGCGTGCGCGGGTCGCGGCCGAAGAAGTTCTTGCGCACGAAGGCGCCGTCGTTGGCCTTGAAGGCCTGGTAGTCGCCGTCCAGCGTGTCCAGCATCAGCTTGCGCAGCGCGCCGTGCTTGTCGCGCGCCAGCAGCGGATCCCAGTTGCTGCCCCAGATCAGCTTGAGCACGTTCCAGCCCGAGCCGCGGAACTCACCCTCCAGCTCCTGGATGATCTTGCCGTTGCCGCGCACGGGGCCGTCCAGGCGCTGCAGGTTGCAGTTGATGACGAAGACCAGGTTGTCGAGCTTCTCGCGCGCGGCCATGCCGATGGCGCCCAGGCTCTCGGGCTCGTCCATCTCGCCGTCGCCGCAGAAGACCCACACCTTGCGCTGGCTGGTGTCGGCGATGCCGCGCGCGTGCAGGTACTTCAGGAAGCGCGCCTGGTAGATGGCCATCAGCGGCCCCAGGCCCATGCTGACGGTGGGGAACTGCCAGAACTCCGGCATCAGCTTGGGGTGCGGGTAGCTGCTGATGCCCTTGCCGCCGACCTCCTGGCGGAAGTTGAGGAGCTGTTCCTCCGACAGCCGGCCCTCAAGAAAAGCGCGCGCGTAGACGCCGGGGGCGCTGTGGCCCTGGATGTAGAGCAGGTCGCCGCCGTGGCTGCCGCCGGCATCCGTGTCGTCGGCATGCCAGAAGTGGTTGAAGCCAGCGGCGAACATGTGCGCCAGGCTCGCGAAGCTGCTGATGTGGCCACCGAGGTCGCCGCCGTCGGCGGGGTTCAGGCGGTTGGCCTTGACCACCATGGCCATGGCGTTCCAGCGCATGTAGGCGCGCAGTCGGCCTTCTAGCTCGAGGTTGCCGGGGCTGTGCTCTTCGTCGGCCGGCTCGATGGTGTTGACGTAGCCGGTGTTGGCCGAGAACGGCATGTCGATGCCGCTCTGGCGCGAGTGCTCGAGCAGTTGCTCGAGCAGGAAGTGCGCGCGTCCGGGGCCTTCGGCCTCGATGACCGCGGACAGGGCATCGAGCCACTCGCGGGTTTCCTGGGCGTCCAGGTCGTTGGCGGCAAGGCCCGGCGTGGACTGCGGCATCGCGGACATTCTTGTCTCCTCGTTCGATGGGGTCGTGGAACGGCGGGCCGAAGTGTGTCACAGGGCGCCCTATGTTTCAAATAGTGCCACTTGATCTTGTAATGTGAAATACAGAGCCGCTGCCGCTAGGCCCGCGATCAACCGAACCATCGCGCAGCCGGTCACTCGGGATAATCGAGCGATGCCCGAACCCAGCCCAGCGCCCCAGCCGTCTGCCACGGCCGCGCCCGCCCCGCTGCCGACCTCGCTGCCGCAAGCCAAGCGACTGTTCGGCCAGTGGTGGCGCCGGCAATCACCGGCGCGCCAGGACCGCTTTGCCACGCTAGGCCCACTGCTGTCGGTGCTGCTGTTTCTGGCGGCCATCATTTCCGCCTTCTGGTACCTGCGCAACGAGGAAATCGAGCGCGAGATCGAGTCCGTCCGGCGCGACACCGAACTCACACAGCAGCAGATGGGGCTGCGCCTCATACAGAACCAGGAAGCCCTGATTCGCATGGCGCGCGAGATGATCACGCGGCCGCTGGAGGTCGAGGAGTTCGCAGCGATGGCCCAGGCCTTCACGCGCGAGCGCCCCGAGATCACGCACCTGAGCTGGGTCGACGCGCGGCGCGCATCGCGCAGCAGCCACCTGGCCTTCAACTACCCCACCGGGCCAGGCGGAGAGACGCCGGCCCCCGCCCTGCCCCGGCCGGACGAGGCCAGCGAGGCCGAAAGCACCTTCCAGGCCGCGCGCGACAGCCGCGTGCCGGCGTACTCGCGCGCCTTCCCCGACGCCACCGGCGCGCAGGTTTTCCAGCTGCAGGTGCCGCTGATGGACCGCAGCCTCTTCGGCGGCGTGCTGGTGGCCGAGTACTCGCTGGACGCCCTGCTGCGCCACTTCGTGCCGGCCGACGTGGCGCGGCGCCACGTGGTGGCCATCGTCAACGAGCAGGACCGCCAGCTCGCCGCCACCGTCACCCCCATGCCCGGGCAGGCGGCGATGCGCGCGCCCATCGTCAGCGAAGCGCCCCTCACGCCCGCCTTCAACGGCCTGGTGCTGCGCGGCCAGGGCTGGCGCACCAGCATCGGCCTCGTGCACAACACGCTGTTCTGGATGGTGGTGGCGCTCTCGGTGCTGACTGTTTGGATGCTGCTGGGCACCTGGCGCCACATGAGGCGCCGCAGCCAGATCCAGGGCGCGCTGGTCCAGGAGACAAACTTCCGCCGTGCGATGGAGAACTCCATGCCCACCGGCATGCGCGCGATGGACCTTGAAGGCCGCATCACCTACGTTAACGCCGCCTTCAGCCAGATGACCGGCTTCTCGCCCGCCGAACTGGTGGGGCGGCTGCCGCCCTTCCCCTACTGGCTACCCGACCGTCACGATGAACACATGCGCCTGCTGCAGCTGGAGCTGCAGGGCCGCAGCCCCAGCGCCGGCATCGAGCTCAAGGTCATGCGCAAAGACGGCACAGCGTTCGATGCCCGCATGTACGTGAGCCCGCTGATCGACCCCAAGGGCCAGCAGACCGGCTGGATGACGAGCATGACCAACATCACCGAGGCCAAGCGCATCCGCGACCAGCTCTCGGCCAGCCACGAGCGCTTCACCACCGTGCTCGAGGGTCTCGATGCCAGCGTCAGTGTGCTGTCGGTGCAGCAGGGCGAGTTGCTGTTCGCCAACCGCAGCTACCGGCTGTGGTTCGGCCAGGAGGCGCGCGGTCACCAGACCATGGCCGGCAACACCGCCGACGCCAGCTTCCAGCTCGAGGGCGACGACCCGGTCGACCATCTTTCGGGCCTGCCCACGCAGGAGCTCGCCGGCAGCGACGCCAGCCCGCGCGAGGTGTACGTCGAGAGCCTGGCCAAGTGGTTCGACGTCCGCGCCCGCTACCTTCAGTGGACCGACGGCCGGCTCGCGCAGATGCTCATCGCCACCGACGTGACGGCGCGCCGCCGTGCCCAGGAGCAGGCCGCCGCGCAGGCTGAGAAAGCCCAGGTCACCAGCCGTCTGATGACCATGGGCGAGATGGCCAGCTCGGTGGCGCACGAGCTCAACCAGCCGCTGACGGCCATCACCAACTACTGTAACGGCATGGTCTCGCGCGTGAAGTCCGAGTCCATCAGCCCCGAGGACCTGATCGCGGCGCTGCAGAAGACGGCCCGCCAGGCCGAGCGGGCCGGCCAGATCATCCACCGCATCCGCGCCTTCGTGAAGAAGAGCGAGCCGCAGCGACAGCCCTCGCAGGCGCGCGAGATCGTCGAGGACGCGGTCGAGCTCGCCGGCATCGAGCTCAAGCGCCGCAACGTCGCCATCCAGACCTACGTCGCGCAGCGCCTGCCCGACCTGATGGTGGACCCCATCCTGATCGAGCAGGTGCTGATGAACCTGCTGAAGAACGCCGCCGAGGCCATCGACAACGCCCAACTGCCCCCGAGCCGCCGCCACATCGAACTTCGCGTCGTCCCGCGCCACACGCCGCAGGACGGCGGGTTCATCGAGTTCAGCGTCACCGACATGGGGCCCGGCATCCAGGACGAGGCCATCAACCGCCTGTACGAAGCCTTCTTCTCCACCAAAAAGGAGGGCATGGGCATCGGCCTGAGCTTGTGCCGCAGCATCGTCGAGTCGCACCAGGGCAGGATGCGGGCGCAGAACCTCTACAATGGGGTGGTGATTGTCGGTTGCCGTTTCACGTTCACGCTGCCCGTGGAGCCGCACCCGAGAGCCGACAATGCCGCCACGCCCGCAGACACCGTCGCCGGTGTCCTGGCGCCCACGACGACCGGCCGCTGAGCCCCTCGACCACCCCGCCCGAGACAAGCCCCGAATGAGCCTGATCCCGAAGAGAGGCACCGTGTACGTCGTGGACGACGACGAGGCGGTGCGCGACTCCCTGCAGTGGCTGCTGGAGGGCAAGGACTACCGCGTCAAGTGCTTTGACTCCGCCGAGTCTTTCCTGTCGCGCTTCGACCCCCGCGAGGTCGCCTGCCTGATCGCCGACATCCGCATGGAGGGCGCCAGCGGCCTTGAGCTGCAGGACCGTCTCATCGAGCGCAAGAGCCCGCTGCCCATCGTCTTCATCACCGGCCACGGCGACGTGCCTATGGCCGTGACGACGATGAAGAAGGGCGCGATGGACTTCATCGAAAAGCCCTTCAAGGAAGATGAACTTCTGGGACTGGTCGAGCGCATGCTCGAGCAGGCTCGCTCGGCCTTCAGCCTGCACCAGGAGCAGGCCAGCCGAGACGCCCTGCTGTCGCGCCTGACCACGCGCGAGGCCCAGGTGCTCGAGCGCATCGTTGCCGGCCGGCTGAACAAGCAGATCGCCGACGACCTGGGCATCAGCATCAAGACGGTCGAGGCGCACCGCGCCAACATCATGGAAAAGCTCAACGCCAACACGGTGGCCGACCTTCTCAAGATCGCGCTGGGCGCCCAGAGCAAGGCCTGATTCCCACCACCTTCCCCCGGGGCCGCTGCACGCGGCCCCTTTTGCTTTGGAAAGCACCATGTCCGCCACCCTCATCGACGGCAAGGCCCTGTCCGAGCGGCTCCGGGGCGACATCGCCGGGCGCGCGGCAGCCCTCGCGGCTGCTGGCCGCCGGCCCGGCCTGGCCGTCATCCTGGTTGGCGACGATGCCGCCAGCGCCGTGTACGTCCGCAACAAGGTCAAGGCCTGCGCCGACTGCGGCTTCCACTCCGTGCTCGAGCAGTACCCCGCCAGCCTGACGCAGGCCGAACTGCTGGCCCGCGTGGCCGCGCTCAACGCCGATCCCCTGATCCACGGCATCCTGGTGCAGATGCCGCTGCCGCCGCACCTGGATGCGCAGCAGGTCATCGAGTCCATCGCGCCGGCCAAGGACGTGGACGGCTTCTCGGTTCACTCCGCCGGCCGCCTGCTCACCGGGCTGCCGGGCCTGCGGCCGGCCACGCCCTGGGGCTGCATGAAGCTCATCGAGAGCACGGGCGTGCCGCTGCGCGGCCGTCATGCCGTCGTCGTCGGCCGCAGCAACACCGTGGGCAAGCCGATGGCGATGCTGCTGCTGCAGGCCAACGCCACCGTCACCGTCTGCCACAGCGGCACGCCCGACCTCGGCGTGCACACGCGCGACGCAGACGTCGTGGTCGTGGCCACCGGGCGGCGGCATACGCTCACGGCCGGCATGGTCAGGCCGGGGGCGGTGATCATCGACGTCGGCATCAACCGCGACGAGGCTGGCAAGCTCTGTGGCGACGTCGACTTCGCCCCGGTGCGCGAGGCGCTGGGCCCCAGGGGCTTCATCACGCCGGTGCCCGGCGGCGTCGGGCCGATGACCATCACCATGCTGCTGGCCAACACCCTGCAGGCCGCCGAAGCGGCGGCCTGACCATCGCGACCCCGAATCGACAAGCGACCATGGACCACACGACCAACCCGCTGCTCGCCCACAATGGCGCTCCCGACTTCGCCGCCATGCGCCCCGAGCACGTGACGCCCGCGCTCGACCGCCTGCTGGCCGATGCCGAGGCGGCGCTGGAGCGGGCCGTCAGCCCCGAGCTGCCCGCCGACTGGGACGCGCTGGCCGCTGTGCTCGACGTGGCCGTCGAGCGGCTGAACGTGGCCTGGGGCCACGTCTCGCACCTGCAGAGCGTGGTCGACACGCCCGAGCTGCGGGCGGCGCACACCGCCAACCTGCCGCGCGTCATCGAGTTCAGCACGCGCCTGGGCGCGGACCCGCGCCTGTTCGCCAAGTACAAGGCCGTCAAGGCCGCGCAGGGCGGGCAGCTCAGCCCCGCGCGGCGCAAGGCCCTGGACGACGCACTCCGCGCCTTCGTGCTGGGCGGCGCCGAGTTGCAGGGCGCAGCGCGCGAGCGTTATGCCGCCATCCAGGACCGCGCGGGCGAGCTCGCGCAACGATTCGGCGAACACGTGCTCGACGCCACCGACGCCTGGCACCTCGACGTGCCCGAGTCGCAACTCGACGGCGTGCCCCCCGACGTGCGGCAGGCTGCGCGCGAGGCGGCTGCCGCCGCCGGCGTCGACGGCTGCCGCCTGACGCTGAAGCTGCCCTGCTACCTGCCGGTGATGATGCACGGCCGCCACCGCCCGCTGCGCCAAACGCTCTACCGTGCCTACATGACGCGCGCCAGCGAGTTCGGCGACCCCGCGCACGACAACAGTGCCCTGATGCAGGAACTGCTGCAGCTGCGCCACGAGGAAGCCGCACTGCTGGGCTACGGCACCTACGCCGACGCCGCGCTCGTGACGAAGATGGCTCGCTCGCCGGCCGAGGTGTTGGGCTTCGTGCGCGACCTGGCGCGGCGCGCGCGCCCCTTCGCCGAGCGGGAGCTCGCCGAGCTGCGCGCCTTTGCCAGCGCCGCGCTGGGCCTGGACGAGCTCGAGCCCTGGGACCGCGCCTACGCCAGCGAGCAGCTCAAGCAGGCGCGATACGCCTTCAGCTCC
>JBILSW010000124.1:0-7344 GCA_044371895.1 Rubrivivax sp. | reverse complement strand
GCCTTCACGTTGGCGATGATACCAACAACGCGCCCGAAGCGCTAGCCCCGCGCACCTAGTGTAGTGCGCCCGAAGTCATGGAACCTATTGACGCAGTCATACTCCAATCCCCCAGGAGGCTGGAGCGATGCGGGTTGCCAAGAGGATCGAGTTGGACGCACAGACGCAGCGGGAGTTGCGGGTGCTGTCTCAGCGCAAGCGCATCGAGGTGCGGCTTCAGCAGCGTGCGCGCATCGTGCTGCTGGCCGCCAAGGGTCTGCAGAACAAGGACATCGCAGTCGAGGTCGGCCTGGACCGGCGTCAGGTGGCCCTGTGGCGTCAGCGCTTCCTCGACGGCGGCATCGACGCGCTTCGCAAGGATGCCCCGCGTTCGGGCCGGCCTGCCAGCGTGATGGACGAGATGGAGTCGCGCATCGTGCAGGCCACACTGCACGAGAAGCCTGCGAACGCGACGCACTGGAGCACGCGCAGGATGGCCGAGCATCTGGGCGTGGGCGCCACGACCGTGCGCCGGGCATGGCGCAACAACGGCCTGAAGCCGCATCTGAGCCGGACCTTCAAGGTCTCGCGCGACCCGCGCTTCGAGGACAAGCTGCTGGACGTGGTGGGTCTGTACTTGAACCCGCCCGAGCACGCCCTGGTCCTGAGCTGCGACGAGAAGAGCCAGATCCAGGCGCTCAACCGAACACAGCCGGGCCTGCCGATGAAGGCCGGCCGCGCCGGCACCGTCACGCACGACTACAAGCGCCACGGCACGACCACGTTGTTCGCGGCGCTGAACACGCTGGACGGCCGCGTGATCTCGATGTGCCAGCCGCGGCATCGCCACACCGAGTGGCTGAAGTTCCTGCGCCTGATCGACCGTCAGACCGCCAAGCATCTGACGCTGCATCTGATCGTGGACAACTACGCCACGCACAGCCATCCCGCCGTTCAGGCCTGGCTGGCCAAGCACCCTCGGTTCGTCATGCACTTCACGCCTACCGGCGCGTCGTGGCTGAACATGGTCGAGCGCTTCTTCCGCGACATCACCGACAAGCGCATCCGGCGCGACAGCTTCACCAGCGTCGCCGAACTCGAACTGGCCATCGACCTGTACGTCGCGCACCACAACATCGATCCCAAGCCCTTCATCTGGACCGCAAGCGCCTCCGACATCCTGGCCAAGGTTACCCGCGCCAAGGCCGCACTGGCCGCGGCTTCTCGATAAGTACAGAACAGAGCGGCGCACCACACTAGCTGCCGCCCCGTGGACATGTGGACAGGCTCAAAGGCAGCCTGCCCACATGCCCACCGGGCTCGACGACGACCGGCCATTCTGTCTGTTGGGTTCCACACGAAATGACGAGGGGCCGTCCTGGGCGGCACGCCGTGTGACCATGGACGAACTCTGGCGCTACGCGGGCCAGTGCCGGGTGGCAAACGTGGTGCGCCCCACGTGGAGAGCCTGTTGTGACCGGGCGAAATGTCGGCTCATCGGTGCGTGCGCGCCTTCTCGCCCGGGCGAGAGAGTCGCCAGGATCTTGGCCTGGTGCTGACGCGCTACGCGATCGAGCGCCTGCTGTATCGGATCGGCGTCTCCCGCCACGCCGACTATTTCCTGCTGAAGCGCGCATTGCTCTTCGATCGCTGGTTCGACGTGCCGCATCGGCCGACGAGGGCTGTAGATCTGCCCGGGTTCGGATCGGCCGAGCTGTCGCTCATGGAGAGCACGTTCAAGGAGATCAGCGCGATCGCCGAAGACGACGGTATGACGTTCGATCCCGATACGGTGCGCGCAACCGAGATCCGCAAGGACGCTCCTCCAACGTCGCTTTACGTTCATTCACCTTCCTGCACTTCGCCGTTAACCGCGTGCCGGCAAGCTGCTGCACGAAGGCGCTCTCGGGCGCCGCCCGGGGAGATCGACATGGGGACATTCAGGATTGGGCGGACTGGCTTCTTCCGGCTCGGGCGGGCCGCGGTGGCCTTGCTGGTGGTTGGGCTCGCGGCATGCGGCGGAGGCGGAGGCGGAGGTGCAGGCGCCGGCGGCGGCACGCCGCCCCCCGCCGCCACGGCCCCGGACATCGTCTCGCAGCCGGGCGCCGCCACGGTGACCGAGGGCGCGGCTGCCACCTTCACCGCAGCCGCCACGGGCACCGCGCCCCTGGCCTACCAGTGGGAGCTGAGCACCAATGGCGGCTCGATCTGGACGAATGCCCCGGGTGATGCCACGTTGCCGAGCTACACGACGGCCGCGACCACGCTCGCGTTCAATGGGCACGCCTACAGGGTGCGGGTGTCGAACACGGCCGGCGCCGTGACCAGCACCCCCGCTACGCTGAAGGTCAATTCCAAGGCACCCTTCCCGGCGGGCCTCAGCAACCAGACGTTCGCCGTTGCCGGAGCAACTCGCCAGTATCGGGTGCACGTGCCCGCGGCGCTCTCCGGCTCCCCGAAGGCGATTGTGTTCGTGCTGCACGGCGGCGGGGGACTCGGGCTGGACGTGGCCAACACGGGCGCGCATCCGCTGTCGGTGTTCCGAACCGTGGGCGACCGTGAGGGCTTCGTGGTCGTGTACCCCGGGGGCCTGCCGGCCACCGACGGTGAGCCGGGCTGGGACGACTGCCGCGTTGACAACCTGGTGGCCAGTGGTGCCGACGACGTCGGCTTCCTATCGGCGCTGATCGAGCACGTGCGGGGCCTTTACGGCCTGACCCGCAGCCGCATCTTCATGGCCGGCGGGTCCAACGGCGCGATGATGGCGCATGCCTTCGCTATCCAACGGCCGGACCTGCTGGCCGCCGCGGCCACTTCCAGCGGCAGCCTTGCCGCCAACCCGAAGCCCGGGCCCTGCACTGCCGGGCCGACGACCGCGCTGCCGATGATGATCGTGCACGGCACCGCCGACCCACAGATGCCCTTTGGCGGCGGCTGCGTGGCCAACCTGGGTGGCAACTGCTCCCGCGGCAGTGTCGTGTCGGCGACCGCTACGCGCGACCGCTGGCTGGCCGCCAACGGCCTCACTGACACGACGCCGACGCAGCAGGTGGTCGAACTCGACACGGGCGACGGGGGCCCGGCCAACCGCTTCGACTACGCGGGCGCGACGCCGCTGCGCTGGTGGCGCCTCGACGGTGCGGGGCACACGGTGGCGAGCCGCACCGTGCTCGTGGCGCCCAACGCGACCACCGGCATCCAGAGCCGCGACGTCGAGTTCGCCGAGATCGCCTGGGACTTCTTTGCAGCGCGGCTTCCCGCCGCGGCTTCGAGCACGCCGCCGAGCACCGCCGCGATCCAGGCCGCGCGCGACTACAACTTCTCGGTGGGCGGCCAGACCTTCATCGTGATGCACCAGGGGCAGGTGCTGGAGGAGTCGTACGCCAACGGCGGAGCCGCCAACAAGGTGCAGCTGCTGGCGAGCGCCACCAAGGGCTTCACCGGCATGCTGGGGGCGATCGCCGCCGCCGACGGGCTGTTCTCCCTGGACGAGCCGGTCGCCCAGCGGGCGTTGGTCGAATGGCAGTCCGACCCGCAGAAGTCGAAGATCACATACCGCCACCTGCTCACCATGACCAGCGGGCTGAAGGAGCTCAACGACCTCGCCGGCTGGAACGACTACCTCAAGGCAACGGTTGACTACCCGGGCGGCAGCACCTTCGTCTACAGCGGCGACCCCAACATCTTCGGGCTGGCGCTGGAACGCAGGCTCGGCGTCGAGTCGGTGGTCGAGTACTTCATCCGCAAGCTATTCCAGCCGCTTGGCATCACCTCGATGCAGTGGGGATCGAACTTCCAGGATGGCCATCCGCAGCTGTCGGGCGGCGCCTATGTGACGGCGCGCGACTGGGCGAAGTTCGGCGAGTTCGTGCGCAAGACGATGGACGGCACCTGGAGCGGACCGTCACTGCTGCCGCGTGCCGTATTCGATCAGGTGTTCGCCGGCAATGCGGCACATCCGGCCTACGGCTTCTACTGGTGGCTGAAGGAGCCTGTGCCGGTCACGCTGGCAGCAACCATCGACGCCAACAACAAGAAGCAGTTCACGCGGCAGATCAAGCCGATCATCGACGACCCGCGCATCCCCGACGACTTCGTGATGGCTGCAGGCGCGTACGGTCAGCGGATGTACGTGATCCCGTCACGCGGCCTGACGGTGGTGCGGCATGCACCGACCGGGACGGCCGACCTGTCCGATGTCGAACTGCTCGGACGGCTGCTCGGCAGCGGGTCTTGAGAGACCGGCCGATGCGGTCGCCTAGACGGCTGACGGCGCCTGCGATCGCTACTGCAATGGGTGTGGCGATGGCCTTGGCAATGTGCGTCGGAGTCGCGGCCTGCGCACAGGCCCAGCCGGCGCCCTATCCGGCTGGCCTCAGCGAGCACACGATCGTGGTGGCAGGGGTCGAGCGACGCTACCGCGTGCACGTGCCGGCGTCGCTGACCGCCCCTCCCGCGGCCATCGTGCTGGTGCTGCATGGGGGCGGCGGGGCGGGCCTCGACGTGTCGCGCACCGGCACGCACCCCCTGTCGGTGTTCCGCGTTGTGGCCGACCGGGAGGGCTTCGTGGTCGTCTATCCCGCCGGCCTGCGGGCGACCGACGGCCGCCCCGGCTGGGTGGACTGCCGCAGCGACGACCGGGCCGCCACTGGGGCCGACGACGTCGGCTTCTTGGCCGCGCTGATCGAGACCGTGCGCGCGCAGTTCAAGCTGCCGGCGCGCCAAGTCTTCATGACGGGCAGCTCCAACGGCGCGATGATGACGCACGCGTTCGCCATGGCGCGGCCTGACCTGATCGGCGGCGCAGCCACCGCGGGGGGCAACCTCGCGACGAATCCCCGTGCCGGGCCGTGCGCGCCCGGGCCGCGGGCCCCCGTGCCGATGCTCATCGCGCACGGAACGGCCGACTCACAGATGCCCTACGAGGGCGGTTGCGTGGCCAACCTGGGCGGCGCATGCAGGCGCGGCCGCGTAGTCTCGGCCGAGGTCACGCGCGATCGTTGGTTGCAGGCCAATGGCCTGGCCTCCGTGGTTCCGTCCCGGCAGGTGGTCGAGCGCGACATCGGTGATGGCGGTCCGGCCAACCGCTTCGACTATGCAGGCGCGACGCCGCTGCGCTGGTGGCGGCTCGACGGTGCCGGGCACACGGTGGCCAGCCGCACCGTGCTCGTGGCGCCCAACGCGACCACCGGCATCCAGAACCGCGACGTCGAGTTCGCAGAGATCGCCTGGGGCTTCTTCCACGAGCGCCTATTGCCACGTTGACGCGCGCCGTGCCTGCGTGGCGCCGGCGCGAAGCCATGCCGAAGAGTTGGCCACCCGGCCCATGGGGCGAACCAGCGCGCGAAGTGCGCCTGCCCGGGGGCGATCCGACGCCCACCGCCTTGCCCAACACGAGTGCGCATTTCACGACGGTGTCGACCATCGGTGCGGAGACCTGCTTCTGCATGTGCCTCATCCACCTCCCCCCGCGTCAGAATGCTTGTCGCCTCCATAGAACCGGTCTGTTCCTGACCTTTGGTTCATGAACATGGGTCGTGCGGGGCTGTGGAGCTTGTGGGCGAAGGTCGGCTCGGTGGGCAACGCGGCAGCGTCGTCCATGGCAAGCCGGCCGGTGTGCGAAGCGCGTCGTCCACGAATCCACAGCCTGCGCCGCGGCCGGGTTGAACACCACTCGGGGGCGAGTGAAGAGAACGAATTGGCTCGATACGGACAAGCATTCAAGATCTGCGCGGTGGCCAGCTTGCTGCCGCCGGAGAGGGCACCGCTGGAGGCGGTGGCGCGCGAGGTTGGCGTCAGCGCCGACACTCTGGAGCGTTGGCGTGCTGACGCGCTGGCTCAGCCGGTGCAGCAACGCACCTGGACCGCTGCAGCGCGACTGGAGGCGGTGGTCGCCGCCGCCGCCCTGGACGAAGCTGCGCGCAACGGCTGGTACCGCGAGCACGGCGTGTACCCGCAGGAACTGGCCCAGTGGCGCAGCAGCGCCACGCTGGCTCTGGCCGCGCCCGAGGAGGCCCGCGCGAGCCCGCAGCAGACCAAGGACGACCGGCGGCGCATCACGGAGCTCAAGCGCGAGCTGCGCCGCGAGGACAAAGCCCTGGCCGAGACCGCCGCCCTGCTGGTGCTGTCAAGGAAAGTCGAGGCGATCTTCAGCACGGGCGAGGCCGAATGATCGGCCCGGAAGATCGCCGCAGCCTGGCCCCACGCGTGCAGGCGGGAGGCTGATCGATAGAATGGGGCATGCCCGAGGAAACCCCTCCGCCCCCGAAGCCGCCCGCGGTGCCCCCGCGCGAGCCGGACGGCGTGGTGGTGGCCGAACGCAAGGCCGCGCGCACCAAGCCGCCGGCGCTGTATCAGGTGGTGATGCTCAATGACGACTACACGCCGATGGAGTTCGTCGTCATGGTGTTGCAGCGGTACTTCCACCGCGACATCGACACCGCCACACACATCATGCTGCTCATCCACCACGAAGGCCGTGGTGTCTGTGGCGTGTATCCCAAGGACGTCGCTGCGACCAAGGTCGAGCTGGTGCTCACGGCGGCCCGCCGTGAAGGGCACCCCCTGCAATGCATTATGGAGGCCGCATGATCGCCCAAGAGCTTGAAGTCAGCCTGCACATGGCCTTCGTCGAGGCACGCCAGCAGCGGCACGAGTTCATCACCGTCGAGCATCTGCTGATGGCGCTGCTCGACAATCCTTCGGCCGCCGAGGTGCTGCGCGCCTGTGCCGCAAACATCGAGGACCTGCGCAAGAGCCTGTCGACCTTCATCCGCGAGAACACGCCCACGGTGGGTGGCACCGAGGAGGTCGACACGCAACCCACGCTGGGCTTCCAGCGAGTCATCCAGCGCGCCATCATGCACGTGCAGAGCACGGGCAGCGGCAAGAAGGAGGTAACCGGCGCCAACGTGCTCGTGGCGATCTTCGGCGAGAAGGACAGCCACGCCGTCTACTACCTGCACCAGCAGGGCGTGACGCGCCTGGACGTCGTCAACTTCATCGCCCACGGCATCAAGAAGAGCGATCCACCCGAGCCCGCCAAGAGTAACGAGAGCAGCGGCCCCGAGGGCGAGAAGGACGAGGGCGGCGGCAACGCCGACGCCAAGGGCTCGCCACTGGAGCAGTTCACGCAGAACCTGAACCAGCTGGCGCGCGACGGCAAGATCGACCCGCTGATCGGCCGCGAGCACGAGGTGGAGCGCGTCATCCAGGTGCTGTGCCGACGGCGCAAGAACAACCCGCTGCTGGTGGGCGAGGCCGGCGTGGGCAAGACGGCCATCGCCGAGGGGCTGGCTTGGCGCATCACGCAGGGCGAGGTGCCGGAGGTGCTGACCGACGCCACCGTCTACGCGCTCGACATGG
>JBILSW010000122.1:0-7375 GCA_044371895.1 Rubrivivax sp. | reverse complement strand
ATCGACGGCCAGCCCGCCACGGTGGGCAACGGCAGCACCCTCGGCTTCAAGTGCGGCTCACCCGAGCAGGTGCAGCGGTTCCACGATTCCGCGGTCGCCCACGGGGGCACCTCCATCGAGGAACCTCCCGGGCCTCGCCACGGACCGTCGGGCGTGCTGCACCTCGCCTACGTGCGAGACCCCGACGGCCACAAGCTCTGCGCGCTGTACCGCCCCAAGGCCTGAGCATACGGGCGTCGGGGAACGCCTTCATCGGCAGGTCAGCGGGGACGGTGGCGCGCGGGCGCCGCTCGCTACATGAGCACGATGTCGTAGTGCTCCGGGTTCATGCCCGCCTCGGCGCTCAACGAGATCGGCTTGCCGATGAATTCGCTCAGGCCCGCCAGGTGCACGCTCTCCTCGTCGAGCAGCATCTCGACCACCGCCGCGCTGGCCACCACCCGGAACTCGCGCGGGTCGAACTGCCGCGCCTCGCGCAGGATCTCACGCAGGATGTCGTAGCACACGCTGCGCGCCGTCTTCACCTGGCCGCGGCCCTGGCAGGTGGGGCAGGGCTCGCACAGCATGTGCGCCAGGCTCTCGCGCGTGCGCTTGCGCGTCATCTCCACCAGGCCCAGCTGCGTGAAGCCGCTCACCGTGGTGCGGGTGCGATCGCGGGTCAGCTGCTTCTTCAGCTCGGCCAGCACGGCCTGCCGGTGAGCCTCGTTCGTCATGTCGATGAAGTCGGCGATGATGATGCCGCCGAGGTTGCGCAGCCTCAGCTGCCGAGCCATCGCGCCGGCTGCCTCGAGGTTGGTCTTGAAGATGGTGTCGTCGAAGTTGCGCGCGCCCACGAAGCCGCCGGTGTTGACGTCGATGGTCGTCAGCGCCTCGGTCTGGTCGATGATCAGGTAGCCGCCGCTCTTGAGCTCCACGCGCCGGGCCAGCGCGCGCTGGATCTCCTCCTCGATGCCGAAGAGGTCGAAGATGGGCCGCTCGCCGCGGTAGTGCTCAAGCTTGCCCACCGAGCCGGGCGTGTACTCCGCGCCGAAGCGCTGCAGCGCCTCGTACTGCATGCGGCTGTCGATGCGGATGCCGGCCGTCTGTTCGTTGGCCAGGTCGCGCAGCACGCGCTCGGCCAGCGTCAGGTCCTGGTGCAGCAGCGTGCCCGGGGGCTGCCGCAGCGCGCGCTCGCGGAGGGTGGCCCAGGTGCGGCGCAGGTAGGCGATGTCGTCGGCGAGTTCCTCGTCGCCGGCTTCCTCGGCGTTGGTGCGCAGGATGAAGCCGCCGCCACCGTCGGCCGCGAGCGCCGTCACGCGCGCGCGCAGGCTCTCGCGCAATTCGGCGCTGCCGATCTTCTGGCTGATGCCGACGTGGTTGTCGTGCGGCAGGAACACCAGCAGCCGGCCGGCGATGCTGACCTGTGACGAAAGGCGCGCGCCCTTGGTGCCGATCGCGTCCTTGATGACCTGCACGGTCAGCGTCTGCCCCTCGAACACCTGGCGCTCGATGGGCACCAGGGGTGCGTCGGTCTTCGGGCCGGGGTTGAGGTCGGCCACGTGCAGGAAGGCCGCGCGCTCCAGGCCGATGTCGATGAAGGCGCTCTGCATGCCGGGCAGCACGCGCACCACCTTCCCGAGGTAGACGTTGCCCACCAGCCCGCGCTCGAGCGTGCGCTCGATGTGCAGTTCCTGCACGGCGCCGTTCTCCACCACGGCCACGCGCGTTTCCTGAGGGGCCCAGTTAATGAGGATGTCCTGCATGTTCGTCACCTCGAAGCTGGCCGCACGCCAGCGGCGCGCAGCAGGGTTGCCGTCTCGAACAGCGGCAGGCCCATGATGCCGCTGTGGCTGCCGGCGATGTGCGCCACGAAGGCGGCGAAGGCGCCCTGGATGCCGTAGGCGCCGGCCTTGCCGAAGGGCTCGCCGCCGGCCACGTAGGCGTCGATGTCGGCCGCGGCCAGCTGCGCCACGCGCACGTGCGAGGTGCTCAGCACCGCGTGTGCGCGGCGGCCGTCGTGCAGGGCCACCGCCGTATGCACGCGGTGCGTACGCCCGGTCAGCGCGCGCAGCATGCGGCGGGCCTCGGCGGCGTCGGCCGGTTTGCCCAGGATGCGCCGCCCCAGGGCCACGGTGGTGTCGGCGCACAGCACGGGCGCCGGCGGCAGGCCGCGGCGGCGCAGGCGCGCGCGCGCGGCACCGAGCTTGGCGCGCGTGACGCGCTGCACGTAATCGGCCGGGCTCTCGCTGGCCCGCGTGGCCTCCAGGGCCTCGGCATCCTCGTCGGCGTCGGGCAGCAGCAGATCGAAACGCACGCCGATCTGCGCCAGCAGCTGTTGCCGGCGCGGGCTCTGCGAAGCCAGGTAGACGAAGGCGTGCGGCATGCGCGAGGACCTATTCGCGGTGGTAGGGATGGCCTTCGAGCACGCTGTGCGCGCGGTACAGCGCCTCGGCCAGCATCACGCGCACGAAAGCGTGCGGCAGGGTCAGGTCACTCAGGCGCATCGTCTCGTCCGCGGTCTGCTTGAGCGCGGTGTCCAGGCCGTCGGGGCCGCCGATCAGCAGCGCGCAGTCGCGCCCTTCGCCGCGCCAGCCGCGCACTCGGTCGGCCAGCTGCAGCGTCGTGAGGCGGGCGCCATGCTCGTCGAGCACCACGCGGCGGGGACGGTGCTCACGGGCCAGGGCAGCCTCCAGGCGCTGCGCCTCGGCGGCCATGCACTGGGCGGCGGTCTTGCCGCCGCTGCGGGGCTCGGCCTTCAACTCGCGCAGCTCCAGCCGCATCTCGGGCGGGAAGCGCTTGGCGAAATCAGCCCACGCGGCGTCTGCCCAGGCGGGCTGGCGCTGGCCCACGGCCAACACCAGCAGCTTCATGCCGGCCGGGCGGCCTTCCGGGCGTGGGCCTTGCGCGCCGGGCCCGTCTTCCTGGCTGTCGTGGCGGTCTTCTTCGGGGCCGCTGCGGCCCGCTTCGCCGGTGCCTTCTTCGCGGGGGTCTTGCTTGCGGGTGTCTTGGCGGCGGCCTTCTTCGCGGGCGCCTTCTTCGCGGGCGCCTTCGCGGGTGCCGCCACCTTGGCGGCGGGGCGCGCGGCAGCCTTGCGCGGCGGCGGCTCCTCGCTGCGGGCGGGCTCGCTGGCCTTGGGCAGGCCCCGGGGCGCCTCGGCCGCCTTCAGCCGCACCGGCTTGCCGCCCCAGATCTCCTCGAGGTGGTAGTACTCGCGCACCGCGGGCTGCATGATGTGCGCCACCGCGGCGCCGCAGTCGACGATGATCCATTCGCCGTTGTCCTCGCCCTCGGTGCTGAGCACCTGCATGCCGCGGCTCTTGACGGCGTCGCGCACGCTGGCAGCCAGGGCCTTGGTCTGCCGGTTGCTGGTGCCACTGGCCACGATCACGCGCTCGAACATGGAGCTGAGGTGCTCGGTGTTGAACACGGCGATGTTCTGGGCCTTCACGTCTTCCAGGCCATCGACGATGGCGCGCTGCAGCTTGCGGATGTCCAGGTTCAGCTCCTTGGGTCTCGGTCTTCGCCCGCGTAGAGGCGGTGCTGGCCAATATAGCGCGCCACCTCCGGCGTCACCATCGGCACGAGGTCGCGCCTCTGGGCCGCTGCGGCACGGATCTGCGTGCTGCTGATGTCCAGCATGGGCAGCGGCACCATGCGGTGCGGATGGGCCTGCACCTCGGGGTGCGGCAGCCGCGCAGAGCCTGGGCGGTTGGCCACCGCCAGCTCCACGCGCGTGAGCAACTCGCGCCAGTTCGCCCAGGTGTGCAGGTTGGCGTACTGGTCCTGGCCGATCAGCAGCACCCACGCGTGGCCGGGCTCGGCGGCCTGCAGCGCGCGCACGGTGTCGAGCGTGAAGCTGGGGCCCTCGCGGTCGACCTCGATGCGGTCGAGCACGAAGCGCGGCTCGTGCGCGATGGCCAGCTGCACCATGGCCACGCGGTGGGCAGCGGGCGTCACGGCGCGGCCATCGCGCTTCTGCCAGGGCTGGCCCGCGGGCACCCAGCGCACGCTGTCCAGCGCCAGCGCGGCCAGCGCCGACTCGGCCAGCGCGACGTGTGCGCGGTGCACCGGGTCGAAGGTGCCGCCCAGAAGGCCGATGCGGCCCACGTCGTCCCTGTGAAGCTTCAAGCCGCCAGCCAGTCGCGTGGCGGCAGGAAGTCGGTGTAGAGCTTGGCCTCGGGAGTGCCCGGCTCGGGCTTCCAGTCGTAGCGCCACTTCACGAGGGGCGGCATGCTCATCAGGATGCTCTCTGTGCGGCCGTCGCCGTGCAGCCCGAAGTGCGTGCCGCGGTCCCACACGAGGTTGAACTCGACGTAGCGGCCGCGCCGGTAGGCCTGGAAGTCGCGCTCGCGCTCGCCGTAGGGCAGTCCGCGGCGACGCTGCACGATAGGTCGGTAGGCCGGGAGGAACGCGTCGCCCACCGCGCGCATCAGCGCGAAACCGCGCTCGAAGCCGCCGTCGGTGAAGTCGTCGAAGAAGATGCCGCCGATGCCGCGGGCCTCCTGCCGGTGCCGCAGGTAGAAGTACTCGTCGCACCAGGGCTTGAAGCGGGCGTAGAGATCGGCCCCATGCGGCGCCAGTGCGTCGGCGCAGGTGCGGTGGAAGTGCCTCGCGTCGTCCGCGAACGCGTAGTAGGGCGTGAGGTCCATGCCGCCGCCAAACCACTGCACGGGCTCGCCCTGCTCGGGAAAGGCCGCGAGCATGCGCACGTTCATGTGCACCGTGGGCACGTAGGGGTTGCGCGGGTGCATCACCAGGCTCACGCCCAGGGCCTCGAAGCGCGCGCCGGCGAGTTCGGGCCGGTGCTGCGTGGCGCTGGGCGGCAGCTTGCGGCCCTGCACATGGCTGAAGTTGCAGCCGCCGCGCTCAAGCACGCCGCCCTCCTCCACCAGCTGGCTCAGGCCGTCGCCCTCGAGCTTGCCGCCGGCCGGGCGCGTCCAGCCGTCGCGGCGGAAGGGGGTGCCATCCTCCTCTTCGAAGGCGGCGACGATGCGGCCCTGCAGGCCCAGCAGGTACTCGCGAACGACCGCCGTGGGGGCGGTGGTGGGGTCTTGGCTCATGGGGGTCACTTCTCCAGCAGCCGCACCGGCGCGGCCTTGTCGTGCTTGCAGCCACGCGTGCCTTCGCAGACGGCGGCCATGGCGGCCAGGTCGGCCTGCGCGTCACCGCTCAGGCGCCAGGCGTGCTCCAGGCGCACCTCGCGGCGGCCGAAGTCCAGCAGCGTCAGCGCCACCGGCACATCGGCCTCCAACGCGACGCGGTAGAACCCGCTCTTCCAGCCCTCGGTGCGCTTGCGCGTGCCCTCGGGCGACAGCCCCATCCACAGGAAGCGGTCTTCGGCCTTGGCGGCGTTCAGCTCGTCGACCATCAGGCCCACGGTGCCCTGCGGCCCGCGGTGGCGCGTGAGCGGCCGCGCGCCCAGCCAGCGGATCCAGGTGCCGAACAGCGGCCAGCGGAACAGGCTCTCCTTGGCCCACCAGGTGAGCGGCAGGCCGCAGGCGGCGCGCGCCAGCATGGCCACCGGGAAGTCCCAGTTCGAGGTGTGCGGCCAGGCGATCATCACGCCCTGCCTGGCCGGCATGGCCGGGCACACCACGCGCCAGCCGAAGAGCCGCAGCACCGCGCTCGCCACGGCGTTGCCCCGCAAGGGCACCACCATCGGCAGCGGTTCCGGGGCCAGGGGCTGCGGGGCGTTCAAGGGCTCGGGCGCCAGGAGCCGCTCAGTGCTTGATGGCACGGTGGCCGATGTCGTTGCGCCAGTGCGCGCCGGCCATCTGCACCTGGCGCACCGCCGCCAGCGCCTGATGCTGCGCCTGGCGCACGCTGTCGCCCAGCGCGGTGATGCACAGCACCCGCCCGCCGCTGCTTCGCAGCACCGTGCCGTCCAGCGCAGTGCCGGCGTGGAACACCTGCAGCTGGGGCGTGGCCGCCGGCAGCGCCGTAATCGCGTCGCCCTTGCGCGGGCTGGCCGGGTACCCCTGTGCCGCCACCACCACGCCAAGCGCGACGCGGCGGTCCCACTGCGGCTCGACGCTGGCCAGCTGGCCCTCGGTGGCCGCCATCAGCAGCTCGAACAGGTCGCTCTTCAGCCTCATCAGGATGACCTCGGCTTCGGGGTCGCCGAGCCGCGCGTTGAACTCCACGGTGCGCGGGCGGCCCTGGGCGTCGATCATGAGCCCGGCGTAGAGGAAGCCCGTGAACGGGCGCCCGTCGCGGGCCATGCCGGCGATGGTGGGCAGCACGATCTCGCGCATCACGCGCGCGTGCACCTCGGGGCACACCACCGGGGCCGGCGAGTACGCGCCCATGCCGCCGGTGTTGGGGCCGGTGTCGCCGTCGCCCACGCGCTTGTGGTCCTGGCTGGTGGCCAGCGCGAGCACGTCCTTGCCGTCGGAGACGACGATGAAACTGGCCTCCTCGCCGTCCATGAACTCCTCGATGACGACGCGGCCGCCCACGGTGGCGAGCATGTGGTCGATGGCGGCGTGGGCCTCGTCCGGCGTCGTCGCCACCACCACGCCCTTGCCCGCGGCCAGGCCGTCGGCCTTGACGACGATGGGCGCGCCTTGGCGGTCCACGTGGGCGTGCGCGGCCGCGGCGTCGGTGAAGCTGGCGTACAGCGCAGTCGGGATGCCGTGGCGCTGCATGAAGTCCTTGGCGAAGCTCTTGGAGCTCTCGAGCTGCGCCGCGGCCCGCGTGGGCCCGAAGATGCGCAGGCCGCGCGCGCGGAAGGCGTCCACCACCCCGGCGGCCAGCGGTGCCTCGGGGCCGACCACGGTGAGCGCCACCTTCTCGGCGGCGGCGAAGTCGGCCAGCGCGTCGATGTCGTCCACGCCGTTGAACGGCACGTTCCGCAGCGCCGGGTCGGCTGCGGTGCCGCCGTTGCCGGGGGCCACGAACACGGTCTGCACGCGGGGCGACTGCGCCAGCTTCCAGGCCAGCGCGTGCTCGCGGCCGCCGCCGCCGATCACGAGAACCTTCATTCGGCCAGGCTGGCGTTGTGGTGGACGTCCTGCACGTCGTCGAGGTCCTCGATCACGTCGAGCAGCTTCTGCATGCGCGCGGCGTCGTCGCCGGCGAGCTCGACGGTGTTCTCGGCACGCATGGTCACCTCGGCGTCCGCGGGCTTCAGGCAGCGGGCCTCGAGCGCGGCCTTCACCGCCTCGAAGCCGGCCGGGGCCGTCAGCACCTCGATGGCGCCGTCGTCATCGGTGATCACGTCGTCGGCGCCGGCCTCCAGGGCCGCTTCCATCACGGTGTCCTCGCTGGTGCCAGGCGCGAACACCAGCTGCCCACAGTGCTTGAACTGGAAGGCCACGCTGCCTTCGGTGCCCAGGTTGCCGCCGTACTTGCTGAAGGCGTGCCGCACCTCGGCCACGGTGCGCACACGGTTGTC
>JBILSW010000121.1:0-7389 GCA_044371895.1 Rubrivivax sp. | reverse complement strand
CGCCCGCGAGTCCGCCTGCCCCGCTGCGGGAGGGGCCTCGCGTCCCAGCACCACCCAAAGGGCCCCCACGGCCATCACCAGCACGGCCAGGCCGGCGGCCAGCGCCCCTCCCCGCCGCTGCGTAGACGGCGCCGGCGGCGCCGCAGGGGCGGCGTGGGCCACGCCGTGCAGCCCTGGCACGGTGCCCCGCCGCCGTTCGGCCTCGGCCTTGCGCAGGGCATCGAGGATCAGCGACATGCGTCAGCCTCCACCCGCACGGCCGAGCCGCGGCTCGTCGACCCCGGCCGCACGCGAGAGCTGCATCAACGTCAACGGCCCGGCCTTGCCATCCACCGGCAGCCCCTGCAGCAGCTGGAAGGCCGCCACCTGCGCGGCAAAGCCATCCGGCAGAGGCCGAGGGAGCGCCTGGGCCAGCTGCGGCTCGGCCCACTGGCGGACGAGCTCAATGCTGTCGCCCGGCGTCCAGCCCGGCGGCACGCGCCAGTAGGTACCGTATTCGCCGCGCCAGCGCCGCGCCAGCTCGGGCAGCGCCACGCGCAGCAGCGCGCGCCCGGCCTGCAGCGTGGCCGCGTCGTCGCCCAGGGCCACGAGCAGCGCGTGCACCCGGCGGCCGTCGTCGGTGCGCAGCACCAGCAGCGCCGGGCGCGACAGGCTGCGCAACAGGCCCAGACTGCCGCCGCTGCTGCGGAAGCAGGCCAGGCCGGCCTGGCGCACGGCGGTGCACGGCTCGCCCTCGCCGATGGCCACGTTCCAGCGCAACGCCAGCTCGCGCCAGGCCTGGGCCTCGTCGGCCAGGGCCAGCGTGGCCAGGGCGGCGGGGTCGTCCGGCGCGGAGGACGCGGGCGCCGCTGCTGTCGTCGACGCGGTGGCGGCCGCGGGTGCCGGCTCAAGGGTGCCGAGCGCCCCCGCCAGCCGCGGTTCAAGGGCTGCGGCATGGGCCGGTCCCATGGCCGGCGGGCGCAGCGACCAGACCACGGCGCCCAGCACGGCCAGCAGCACCCCGCCGGCAAGCGCCCAGCGGACGCCGCGCGACGGCGCTGCGGCGACGCGACGGTCGAACACCTCCGACGCCGCGCGCTCCACCAGCGCCCGCCCGACCTGCCGCAGGCCCTGCCCGTAGGCGCCCAGCAGCGTGCGGTCGGCCAGCAGGTTGATGCGCCTCGGCACCCCGTCGGTCTGTGCATGCAAGGCCCGCAACGCCGCGGCGTCAAACGGGTTGGGCCCCGGCAGCCCGGCCACGCCCAGCCGGTGCTCGACGTACTGGCGCGTCTCGGCCTCGTCGAGGGCGCCCAAGTGGTAGCGCGCCACCACGCGCTGCGCCAGCTGCTCGATGGCGGCGATGCGCCCGCGCAGCTCGGGCTGCCCGATGAGCACGATCTGCAGCAGCTTGCGCTCGGCCGTCTCGAGATTGGTCAGCAGCCGCAGCTGCTCGAGCACCGCCGGCTCCAGCGCCTGCGCCTCGTCGATGACCACCAGTGCCTGCCCACCGCGCGCGTGCACCTCGAGCAGGAAGCGGTTGAGCGCATCGATGTGGGCCTTCAGGCTCTCGCGGTCGGCGCCAGCCAGCGGCGGCAGGCCGAACTCGCCGGCCAGCGTCTGCAGCAGCTCCAGCGCGCTGAGCTGCGGGTTGAAGACCCAGGCCACCACGCAGCCCGGCGGCAGTTGATCGAGGAAGCCGCGCGCGACGGTGGTCTTGCCGGCGCCGATCTCGCCGGTGAGCAGCACGAAGCCGCCGCCGCCGCGCACGCCATACAGCAGGTGCGCCAGCGCCTCGCGGTGGCGCTCGCTCAGGAACAGGAAGCGCGGGTCGGGCGCGAGCGAGAACGGCTCGCGCGACAAGCCGAAGTGCGCCGCGTACATGGGCGCGAGGATAGCGGCGCCGCCCGCCCCCCAATCAGGCGCGGCGCTCGCGCGCGGCCAGCAGCGCGTGCAGCGTGATCTTGCGCACCTCGGTCTTGCTCTGCTCGATGTGGCTCTTCAGCAGCATCTGCGCCGCGTCGGTCTTGCGCTGCAGCACGGCGCGCAGGATCTTGGCGTGCTCAGCGTACGTGGCGTCGATGCGATCACCGCGCGTGAAGTCGAGCCGGCGCACGATGCGGATGCGCTCGGTGACCTCGCGGTGCACGCGGGCGATCTCGTCGTTGCCGGCGGCGGCCACCAGCTGGGCGTGGAACTGCTCGTCGAGCGCGCCGACGGCGCGGCCGTCGGTCAGCCGCTCGGCAGCCGGCACCAGCCACACGTCCTTCAGGGCCCGCAGCAGCGGCGGTTCCTCGCTCATCTGTCCCAGGCGCGCCAGGCTGGCGGTCTCCAGCACGATGCGCAGGTCGTAGATCTGGTCGATGCGTGCGAAGTCGATCGGTCGGACGGTCCAGCCCGTCTTGGCCTCGACCTCGAGGAAGCCCTCGTTGCGCAGGCGGAACAGCGCCTCGCGCACGGGGGTGCGGCTCATGCCCATCCGATGCGCGATCTCGAGCTCGCTCGCGCGCTCGCCGGGCAGCCAGTGGAAGTCGTGCAGCTCGGCCTTGAGCTGCGCGTAGGCCTGCTCGGCCAGGGCCTGGCGCGGGGCGGGTTCGCTCATGGCGCGGATGATGGCACCCCTGCTGACGCCAGGTGGCAGGCCGCGTGCTGCCCGGCCCCGCCCGCCACCGCGCGCAGCACCGGCGCCTCGCGCTGGCAGCGGTCGTGCGCCGCCGGGCAGCGGCTGGCGAAGCGGCACACCTGGGCCGGCGGGTCGATGGGGCTGGACACCTCGCCCACGAGCCGGATGCGCGGCCCGTGGCCGGGGATGGCCGACAGCAGCGCCTTCGTGTACGGGTGCGCGGGGGCATCGAACACATGGCGCGACGGGCCGGTCTCGACGATCTTTCCCAGGACCATCACGGCCACGCGGTCGGTGAGCAGCCGCACGACGTTGAGGTCGTGCGAGACGAACAGCGTCGTCAGGCCGAGCTCACGGCGCAGGCGGTCGAGCAGCTGCAGCACCACGGCCTGCACGCTCACGTCCAGCGCCGCGGTGGGCTCGTCCAGGATCAGCAGCTGCGGTCGCGGCGCCAGCGCCCGCGCGATGCCCACGCGTGCCTTCTGACCGCCCGACAGCTGGTGCGGAAAGCGCGACAGCAGCTCCGGCGGCAGGCCCACCTGCTGCGCGACCTCGTCCACGCGCGCGCGGGCCGCGGCAGCGTCGAGCCCGGCCAGCAGGCGGCAGGGCTCGGCGATGGCGTCGCGCGCCGTGAAGCGGGGGTTCAGGCTGTCGGTCGGGTCCTGGAACACCATCTGGATGCGCGGGCGCAGCGCGTGGCGCGCGAAGGCCGCCGCCGGCAGCGCGGCGATGTCCTGGCCGTCGAAGACGATGCGGCCCTGGCTGGCGTCGAGCAGCCGCGCCAGCAGCCGCACCAGCGTGCTCTTGCCGCAGCCGCTCTCGCCCACCAGGCCCAGGCTCTCGCCGGGCGCGATGTGCAAGGACACGTCGTCCACCGCGTGCAGCTGTGCGCCGCGCGGCGAAGGCAGCGCGAAGCGGCGCGACAGGCGCTCCACCTGCAGCAGCGGCTCAGCCATGGCGGGCCCCCGTGGCGTCTGCCGGATCGACGATCGGGACAGCCTCGTCCAGCGGGTGCCAGCAGGCCACCGCGTGCGGCGCGTCGCTGTCCAGTACCGGAAGCGGGCTGCGGCAGCGCGCGCTGGCGCGCTCGCAGCGCTCGACGAAACGGCAGGGCGGCAGGTCGGCGCGGCGCAGGTCGGGCAGGCTGCCGGGCACCGGGGCCAGTTCGGCCAGGCTGGCCTGGCGATCGGGCGTGGAGCTCATCAGCCGCGCCGTGTAGGGGTGGCGCGGCGCGGCGAACAGCGTCGCCGTGGGCGCGCACTCCACCGCGTGGCCGGCGTGCATGACGACGATGCGGTCGCAGTACTCGGCCGCCAGCCCCAGGTCGTGCGTGATGAACAGCGTCGCCATCTGGCGCTCGCGCGCCAGCGTGGTGACCAGGTCCATCACCGCCGCCTGCGTCGTGACGTCCAGCCCCGTGGTGGGCTCGTCGGCGATCAGCAGCGCCGGCCTGCAGGCCAGCGCGATGGCGATCATCACGCGCTGGCACATGCCGCCCGACAGCTCGAACGGGTAGGCGCCCCAGCGCCGCTCGGGGTCGGCGATGGCCACGTCGCGCAGCGCCTGCACGGCGCGCTCGCGCAGGCCGCGGTCCTGCTCGGGGCCGGTGCCGGCGCGCGTGTGCACGGCGTGGCGGCGCAGCACGTCCTCGATCTGCAGGCCCACCGGGCGGATCGGGTTGAGCGCAGTGCGCGGGCTCTGGAAGATCATGCTGATCTCGCGGCCGCGCAGTTCGGCCAGCTCGCGCGGGCCGGCCTGCAGCAGGTCCAGGCCACCGAACATCGCACGGCCGGCGGTCACGCGGGCGGCGGTGTCGCTGATGCCCAGCATGGCGTAGCTCAGCACGCTCTTGCCCGAGCCGCTCTCGCCCACCAGGCCGACGATCTCGCCCTTGCGCAGCCGCAGATTCACTTGCTCGAGCGCGCGCACGGTGCCGCTGCGGGTGCGGAACTCCAGGCTCAGGCCCTGGACATCCAGCAAGGGTGGCTGGCCGCCAAGCGGCCGCCGCGGAACCGACTCTGCCGGGCCGCTGGCGGCGCCCCCCTGGGGGGGAGGCGCCGCAGGCGCTTCGGGAGGGGTCATGTCCTGCGCCTCGGGTCGACAATGTCGCGCAGCGCGTCGCCGAGCAGGTTGAAGGTGAAGACGGCCAGCATCAGCATCGCGCCGGGGAAGAAGCTCACCCACCACTCGCCGCTGACGATGAAGGCCGCGCCCTCGGCCACCAGGATGCCCCACTCGGGCTCGGGCGGGCGCACGCCCAGACCGATGAAGCTCAGGCCGGCGGCGTTGAGGATGGCCCAACCCATGTTCAGGCTCACCTGCACCATGGCCGGCGGCAGCGTGTTCGGGAACAGGTGCACCGCCAGGATGCGGCCCGGCCCGTTGCCGGCCAGGCGTGCCGCCTCCACCCAGCCCGCGCTGCGCCGCACGTTGGCCTCGGCGCGCGCCACGCGGATGTAGAACGGCAGGTTGATGACGGCCGTGGCCAGCACGATGTTGCCGACCGTGTTGCCCAGGGCCGCCACGATGCCCATGGCCAGCACGAACAGCGGGAAGGCCATCACGGTGTCGGACAGCCGCGTGACGATGCGGTCCCACCAGCCGCCGAAGAAGCCCGCCGCCAGGCCCAGCGGCATGCCGATGACGAAGCTGAGCGCCACGGCACTGAAGGCGATGCCCAGGTCCAGCCGGGTGGCCACGATGACGCGGCTGAAGATGTCGCGGCCCAGCGCGTCGGTGCCGAACCAGTGCGACGCCCCCGGCGGCTGCAATGCCATCGCGGCGTTGCTGGCCAGCGGGTCGTGCGGCACGATCCACGGGCCGAACAGGGCCAGCATCACGAACATCGCGAACAGGCCGGCGGCCAACAGCGTGACGGGGTTTTCCGCCAGCACATGGCGGGCGTGTCCCCAGGTGGTGGACGCGGTGGCGCTCATCAGTGTTCGATCTTCACGCGGGGGTCGATCACGACATACAGCACGTCGATCAGCAGGTTCAGCAGCAAGAACAGGATGCCCATGGCAAGCACGAAGCCCTGCACCGGCGCGTAGTCGCTGGCGGTGAGCGCGTCGATGGCGTAGCTGCCCACGCCGGGCCAGCCGAAGACCTTCTCGATGACGACCGAGCTGCCGATCATGAAGCCGAACACCATGCCCAACGTGGTGACCACCGGCAGCAGCGCGTTGCGCAGCGCGTAGCGCACCAGCACCGTGCCGCGGCTCAGGCCGCTGGCGCGCGCGGTGCGCACGAAGTCGCTGGACAGCACCGCCAGCATCGAAGCCCGCGTCATGCGGGAGATCGGCGCCAGCACGAAGATGGCCATCGTCAGCACCGGCAGCACCAGCTGCTTCGCCGCGGCCCACCACAGCGCGCGGTCGCCGGCCAGCGCGGCGTCCACCAGGTACAGCCCGGTCACGGTGGGCGGGGGCGAGAACATCGGGTCGAGCCGGCCCAGCGGCGACGGCGCCCAGCCGAGCAGGAAGTAGAAGACGTAGGCCAGCAGCAGGCCTGTGAAGAAGGTGGGCAGCGACACGCCTGCGGTGGTGACCAACCGCGCGAGCTGGTCGATCCAGCTGCCGGGCCGCGTGGCCGCGGCCACGCCCAGCGGGATGGCCACGGCGCAGGCCAGCAGCAGCGACAGCAGCACCAGCTCCAGCGAGGCCGGCAGCCGTGCCATCAGCTCCTGCAGCACCGGCTGGCCGGTGGTCAGGCTCAGCCCGAGGTCGCCGCGGGCGAGGTCGGCCACGTAGCGGAAGAACTGCTCGACGAGCGGCCGGTCCAGGCCGAGCTGCTGGCGGATCTGCTCTACCGCCTCGGTCGTGGCCGAGGCGCCGGCGAAGTAGGCCGCCGGGTCGCCCGGGATGGCCCGGGTGAGCAGGAAGGTCACGACGACGACGCCCACCAGGTTGGGCAGCGCGGCCAGCAGCCGCCTGAGGATGATGCGGGTCACTCGCGAGGCTCCAACGGCGGCAGGGCCGACAGCATGGCGGCCAGCGGCGCGGCCCAGCCCACGATGCCGCCCTGGGCCACGATCATCTCGACGGTGGCGGCCTTGAACTCGGGGAAGTAGCTGGCCGTGGCCTCCTCGACCAGCAGCGCTTCGTAGCCGCGGTCGTTGGCCTCGCGCATCGTCGTCTGCACGCAGACCTCGGTGGTGACGCCAGCAAACACCAGCTGCAAGGCCCCCAGGCGCTGCAATTCGGCGGCCAGCGGCGTGCCGTGAAAGGCGCCCTTGCCCGGCTTGTCGATGACGAGCTCGCCGGGCAACGGGGCCAGCGCCGGCACGATCTCGCAGCCCGGCTCGCCGCGCACCAGCAGCCGGCCCATCGGGCCGGCGTCGCCGATGCGCAGCACGGGCGTGCCGCGCTCCCGCTTGGCCGGCGGACAGTCCGAGAGATCGGGCGCATGCGACTCGCGCGTGTGCACCACCGGCCAGCCGCGGGCGCGCCAGGCGTCGAGCAGCGCACGAGCGGGCGCGACAGCGGCCTCGAGCAGCCGCACGTCGTTGCCGAGCGCAGCGCCGAAGCCGCCGGGCTCGATGAAGTCGCGCTGCATGTCGATGAGCACCAGTGCCGCGCGACCGGGCTGCAGCGCGAAGTCGAACGGCCGCGCGCGCACCGTCACCACGGGCACAGGCTGGCTGGACGTGGCCTGCGTCATGCAGCCTCCCGCAGCCCGGCCGACTTCGCGCCGCTGCGGCCGGCGGCCTCTTCGGCCGACCCGTGCCCGCCCATGAAGCGGCCCAGCGCATGCCGGTCGGCTCCGGCGGCGGCGCACTCGTGCACGAGGCG
>JBILSW010000120.1:0-7427 GCA_044371895.1 Rubrivivax sp. | reverse complement strand
GCTCGTCGGCCAGCTCGTCCCAGCTCAGCCAGCGGTTGCCCTCCTCGGGCCTGCGGCGCCAGGAGCCCAGGTGCACCTCGTAGATGCTGACCGGCGCGTCCATCGCGTTGGCGGCGCGGCGCGCGTCCGAGGGCGGTTGCACCGGCGGCAGCGGCGCCACCACGCTGGCGGTGGCCGGTCGCAGCTCGGCCGCGCGGGCGTAGGGGTCGGCCTTCTGCGGCAGCAGCTGGCCCTGGCGGTCGAGCAGCTCGAACTTGTAGGCCGCGCCCACGCTCACGGCGGGCAGGAACAGCTCCCAGACGCCGCACTCGCGGCGCAGCCGCATGGGGTTGCGGCGGCCGTCCCAGTGGTTGAAGTCGCCGACGACGCTGACGCGGCTGGCGTTGGGCGCCCACACCGCGAAGGCCGTGCCGGCCACGCCGTCCATGGTGCGCGGGTGCGCGCCCAGCACCTCGAAAGGCCGCAGGTGGGTGCCCTCACCCAGCAGCCAGACGTCCATCTCGCCCAGCACGGTGCCGAAGCTGTAGGGGTCCTCGAGCACGGTCTCGCTGCCGCCGGGCCAGCGCATGCGCAATTGGTAGTGGCCGCGGGCGGCGGTCTCGCCCTCGAACAGGTCGGGCAAGCCTTCGGTGTCGCGTCGCTGCAGCGGCCAGGCGTGCGGGCCGGCGACCACCGTCACGGCCAAGGCGTGCGGCGCGAACACGCGCACCCAGGTGGCACCGTCGCCCCGCGCGTGCGGGCCGAGCACAGCAAACGGGTCGCCGTGGCGGCCCTCGCAGAGGGCGCGCGCCTCGGCCTGGTCGAGTCTCATCGGGTGTGGTCGGCGGTCATCCCTTGGCCTGCAGGCCCCAGACTTCGCGAGCGTACTCGCGGATCGTGCGATCCGATGAGAAGAATCCCATGCCGGCGACGTTCAGGATGGCCTTCTTGGCCCAGGCCTGGGGCTCCTCGTACAGCGCGTCCACGCGGGCCTGCGCGGCCACATAGCCGTCGAAGTCGGCCAGCAGCATGTAGGGGTCGCCGCCCCACAGCAACGAGTCCACCAGGGCGCGGTAGCGGCCGGGCTCGTCGTCGCAGAAGGCGCCGCCGGAAATGGCGTCGAGCACGGCCTTCAGGCGCGGATGGGCCTCGTACAGGCGCAGCGGCTGATAGCCCTGCGCCTTCTGCTGCGCCACCTCGGCCGTGGACAGGCCGAAGATGAAGATGTTGTCGTCGCCCACCTGCTGGCGGATCTCGATGTTGGCGCCGTCGTCGGTGCCGATGGTGAGCGCGCCGTTGAGCGCGAGCTTCATGTTGCCGGTGCCCGAGGCCTCGGTGCCGGCGGTGGAGATCTGCTCGGAGAGGTCGGCCGCCGGCACGATGAGCTCGGCCACCGAGACGCCGTAGTTCGGCACGAACACCACCTTCAGCCGGCCGGCGACCACCGGGTCGTCGTTGACCACCCGGCCCACGTCGTGGATGAGCCGGATGATGTTCTTGGCCGCGTGGTACGAGCTCGCGGCCTTGCCGGCGAAGATCACCGTGCGCGGTGTCCAGTGCGCGTTCGGGTCGGCCAGCATGGCCTGGTAGCGCGCCACCACCTGCAGCACGTTCAGCAGCTGGCGCTTGTATTCGTGGATGCGCTTGACCTGAACGTCGAACAGGCTCGTGGGATCGACCACGATGCCGGTGGCCGCTCGGATGTGCTCCGCCAGCCGCCGCTTGTTGCCCTGCTTGACGGCCGTGAAGGCCTGGCGGAACTCGGCGCGCTCGGCGTGCGGCTTCAGGCGCTCAAGCTGGTTCAGGTCGAGCCGCCAGCCGTGACCGATGGTGCTGTCCACCAGCGAGGCCAGGCCGCCGTTGGCCTGGGCCAGCCAGCGGCGCGGCGTCACGCCGTTGGTCATGTTGGTGAAGCGGTCGGGCCACATGGCCGCGAAGCCGGAGAAGATGGTCTTCACCAGCAATTCGCTGTGCAGCGCCGACACGCCGTTGATCTTGTGGCTGCCCACCACCGCCAGGTGCGCCATGCGCACGCGCCGCTCGCCGCGCTCGTCGATCAGCGACAGGTCGCGCAGGAAGTCGTTGTCGCCGGGTCGGTGCGCCGCGGCCTGGGCCAGGAACTCTGCGTTGATGCGGAAAATGATCTCCAGGTGCCGCGGCAGCACCTGCTGCATCAGCGCCACCGGCCAGGTTTCCAGCGCCTCGGGCATCAGTGTGTGATTGGTGTAGCTGAACACCTTGCGCGTGATGGCCCAGGCGGCGATCCAGCCGAAGCCGTGCTCGTCGACCAGCAACCGCATCAGCTCGGCCACGCCGATGGCCGGATGGGTGTCGTTCAGGTGGATGGCCACCTTGTCCGCCAGGTTCGTGAGTCGGCCGTGCTCGGCAAGGTGCCGCGCCAGGATGTCCTGGATGCTGGCGCTGGTGAAGAAGTACTCCTGGCGGAGGCGCAGCTCGCGGCCGGCGGGCGTGCTGTCATTGGGGTACAGCACCCAAGAGATGTTCTCGTACTCGTTCTTGAACTCGGCGGCGCGCGCGTAGTCGCCGCTGTTGAAAGCGTGCAGGTCGATCTGGCTCGGGGCCACGGCCTTCCATAGACGCAGCGTGCTCACGCGCTCGGTGCCGTGGCCGGGCACGACCATGTCGTACGCCTTGGCGTTGACCTCGCCGGCATGGCGCCAGGTGGGCACCAGGCTGGGGTCGGTGGCAGGCTCGACCCAGCCGCCGAAACGCACGCGGTAGCCGACGTGGCCGCGCGGGAACTCCCAGGGCGTGCCGTCCTCGAGCCAGGGGTCGGGGTACTCCACCTGCCGGCCGCCCTGGATGTGCTGCTTGAACATGCCGAACTCGTAGCGGATGCCGTAGCCGTAGCTCGGCAGTTCCACTGTGGCCATGCTGTCCAGGAAGCAGGCCGCCAGGCGGCCGAGGCCGCCGTTGCCCAGCGCGGCGTCGGCCTCGGTGGAGGCCAGGTCTTCCAGGCTGGCGGCATGGGTGCGGGCGGCGGCGCCCATCTCGCCCTTCAGGTCGAGCGCCGCCAGAGCGTTGCCCAGCGTGCGGCCGATCAGGAACTCCATCGACAGGTAGTACACCCGGCGCGCCTTGGCTGCGTGGTCGGCCTGCTCGGCGGCCACCCAGCGTCGGGACAGCTGCTCTCGCGCCACCTGTGCCACTGCGTGCATGATCTCGGTGGTCGTGGCCTGGGCGGGCACGGCGCCCACCGTGTGCAGCAGGTGGTGCTCGACGGCGGTGGCGAGTGTGCTGACGTCCGCGGTTGGGGCAGAGGTGGACAGATGGGAGTCGCTCATGCAAAAGAGGGCGGCGCGAGGTTTGCTTGCGCTCGGCAGGGTGCGAAGTGGATGGCCTGGAGTGTCCCGAACAGGGCACCCACCGTCAACCGTCTTTCCGTGCCGACTTGTGTAGTTGGGCTACATTTTTATGGCAAGCGGGATCATGCTCTCGTTGCCGGGAAATGGAGTCTACACATTAAAATCAACGAGATGCTTTTGTTTTTTGATAGTTTACTTGATGTTTCCGGAGACGGCTCGGCGATTTGCAGGACGTTTCGGAATCGCGGGACTCTGTAGTTTTCCTGCATAGCCCCCGAACCACCCCGCACCAGGAGACAGCATGGATTCGATCGATGTCGCCGCGGGCCTGGACCTGCCGCGTCGTGCCGTGGCGCTGGTCCTGGCCGGCGGCCGGGGAAGCCGCCTCAAGAACCTGACCGACTCGCGTGCCAAGCCCGCCGTCTACTTCGGCGGCAAGTTCCGCATCGTCGACTTCGCGCTCAGCAACTGCCTGAACAGCGGCATCCGCCGCATCGGCGTGATCACCCAGTACAAGTCGCACAGCCTGCTGCGCCATATCCAGCGCGGCTGGGCCTTCCTGAAGAGCGAGATGAACGAGTTCGTCGACCTCCTGCCCGCGCAGCAACGTGTGGACGAGGAGAGCTGGTACCGCGGCACCGCCGACGCCGTCTACCAGAACCAGGACATCCTGGCCGCCTACCGTGCCGAGTACGTGGTGGTGCTGGCCGGCGACCACATCTACAAGCAGAACTACGCGCTGATGCTGGCCGACCACGTGGCGCTGCACCGGCGGCTGGGCAGCGAGTGCACCGTCGCCTGCGTGGAGGTAAACCGCGACGATGCACGGGCCTTCGGCGTGATGGCGGTCGATGCCGACCGCCGCATCACCGACTTCGTCGAGAAGCCGCCCGAGCCGCCCGCGATTCCCGGCAAGCCCGGCCGCAGCCTGGCCAGCATGGGCATCTACATCTTCAACGCACGCTTCCTGTACAAGGAGTTGCAGCGCGACATGATGGATCCCAACTCCAGCCACGACTTCGGCAAGGACATCATCCCCCGAGCCGTGCGCGCCGGCTTGGCCGCGGCCCACCCCTTCGACCTGAGCTGCGTTGGCGGGCGTCCCGGCCTGGAGCCCTACTGGCGAGATGTCGGCACCATCGACGCCTACTGGGACGCCAACATCGACCTGACGGCCACCGACCCGTTGCTGAACCTGTATGACACGCACTGGCCCGTCTGGACGTACCAGCCGCAGCTGCCGCCGGCGAAGTTCGTGCACAACGCCGACGACCGCCGCGGCATGGCCATCGAGAGCCTGGTGTCCGGCGGCTGCATCGTCAGCGGCAGCGTGCTGCGCTCGGTGCTGTTCTCGCAGGTGCGGGTGCATTCCCACGCCCAGGTGCAGTGGAGTGTGGTGCTTCCTGGCGTGGAGGTGGGCCGCCATGCGCGCCTGACGCGCTGCGTGGTCGATCGCGACTGCTTCATCCCCGACCGCATGGTCATCGGCGAAGACGCAGCGGCCGACGCCGCCCGCTTTCACCGCACCGACAGCGGCATCACGCTGATCACCCGCGAGATGCTGCGCGCGCTCGGATGAGGCCCGCCGCATCTGCGCCGAATGCCGCGCTGCGCGTGCTTCACGTGGCGGCCGAGGTCTTCCCGCTGGTCAAGACCGGCGGGCTGGCCGACGTCGTGGCCGCGCTGCCCGTGGTACAGGTGGAGCAGGGTGCCGATGTGCGCCTGCTGCTGCCGGGCTACCCGGCGGTGATGGAGAGCGTGCAGGGCGCGCGCCTGGTCATCGACATCGGCCCCTGCTTTGGCGCGTTGCGAGTGCGCCTGTTGCTGGGCCGCATGCCCGGCTCGGCGCTGCCGGTTTACGTGGTGGATGCGCCCTACCTCTACCGGCGCCGTGGCGGGCCTTACCAGGCCGCCGACGGCGAGGAGTGGCCCGATAACCTGCAGCGCTTCGCGCTGCTGGGCTGGGTGGCGGCCCACCTGGCGGCCGACGACGCCGACCCGGCCTGGGTGCCCGAGATCGTGCACGCCCACGACTGGCACGCGGCCATGGCCTGCGCCTTCGTGGCCGAGCACCTTCCCACGGGCGCGGCCAGCGTCTTCACGGTGCATAACCTCGCCTTCCAGGGGCTGTTCCCCATGCACGACTGGCCCTTGCTCGGGCTGGCGTCGCGGCTGATGTCTCCGGCCGGGCTGGAGTACCACGGCCAGCTCAGCTTCATGAAGGCGGGCCTGAAGTTCGCCGACCGCATCACCACCGTGAGCCCGAACTACGCGCAGGAGATCGCCACGCACGAGTTCGGCTGCGGCCTGGACGGCGTGATCCGCGGCCGCGGGGCGGCCGTCAGCGGCATCCTCAACGGCATCGACGACGCGGTTTGGAACCCCGCCACCGACCCGGCCATCGCGCAGCGCTACGACGCCGGACGCCTGGCCGGCAAGGCCGCGTGCAAGCGGGCGCTGCAGGCCGAGCTGGGCCTGTCGCCTGACCCCGGGGCCCTGCTGATGGTGGTGGTGAGCCGCCTGACGGCGCAGAAGGGCATCGACCTGCTGCTGGCCGCCTTGCCCGAGATGCTGCCCCAGGGCGTGCAACTGGCGGTGCAGGGCACGGGCGATCCCGCCCTGGAGGCCGCCTTCCGCATGGCCGAGCAGGCGCACCCGGGGCGCGTGCAGGTGCACGTGGGCTACGACGAGGCGCGCGCGCACCGGCTGGTGGCCGGGGCCGACGTGATTGCCGTGCCCTCGCGCTTCGAGCCCTGCGGGCTGACGCAGCTCTACGGCCTGCGCTACGGCACCCTGCCGCTGGTGCGGCGGGTGGGCGGGCTGGCCGACACGGTGACCGATGCCGACGAGGCCGCCCTGGCCCAGGGCCGTGCGACCGGCTTCGCCTTCGATGCCGCGTCGCCGCGCGCGCTGCTGCAGGCCGCGGCGCGCGCCCTGGCCCTCTGGCGCGATCCGCCCACCTGGCAGGCCATGATGCGCCGGGGCATGGGGCAGCCGCTGTCGTGGCGGCAGCCGGCGCAGCAGTACCTGGCGCTGTACCACGAGGCGCTGCGCGCCAAGGCCGGCTGAGCTGTCGCTCGCTTGGGCTGGGGGCGGCGAGGTGCGCCTAGAATGCGCGCCGCCCGGACAGGTGGATGAGCGGTTTAAGTCGCACGCCTGGAAAGCGTGTGAGGGTTAACAGCCCTCCGCGGGTTCGAATCCCGCCCTGTCCGCCAGGCCTGCCTACCTCTTCGTCGGTTCCGGTCCGTAGATGTCGAAGTCGAAGTACCGCGCCGCGATGCGCTGGTAGGTGCCGTCGGCGCGGATGGCCGTGATGGCCTCGTCCAGCGCCTTGCGCAGGGCGTCGTCGCCCTTGCGCACCGCGATGCCCGCGCCGTCGCCGAAGAAGGCCGGGTCGGTGTAGCTGGGGCCGATGAACTGGTAGCCCTTGCCCACGGGCGTTCGGATGAAGCCCAGGTCGCCGGCCACCGTATCCACCAGGGTCAGGTCGACGCGGCCGGCCTTGAGGTCGAGGAACACCTCGTCCTGCTTGGCATAGCGCCGGATCTCGCTGCCCTTGAAGGTGGCGGTGACGAAGCGGTCGTGGATGGTGCCGCGCTGCACGCCGATGGTCTTGCCCTTCAGCCCCTCGGCGCTGATGCTCAGGCCCGCGCCCTGGCGGGCGACGAAGCGCGCCGCCGAGTGGTAGTACTTGGCCGTGAAGTCGACGTTCTTCCGCCGCTCGGGCGTGATCGACATCGAGGCCACGATGGCGTCGAACTTGCGCGCACGCAGCGCCGGGATCAGCGCGTCGAACTCGCTCTGCACCAGCTCGCAGCGGCGCTTGAGCCGCTCGCACAGGGCGTTGGCGACGTCGATGTCGAAGCCCTTGAGCCGGCCGTCGGTGCCGATCTCGGAAAACGGCGGGTAGGCCCCTTCGACACCCAGGCGCAGCGCGGCGGCCCGGGCCAGCGCGCAGGCCGGGGCGGCCAGCAGCAAGACGGCAAGCGCGAGGGACTTCAGCATGTCCAGGCTCTCCCGGGGTGGTGGGTGGTCCTGCGCGTGGCGGGCATCACACGCGGGCCGCCGGCGCGGCCGCCGCGCCCGTGAAGCGAGGCCCCTGCAGCGACTCGGGCGTGATGC
>JBILSW010000119.1:0-7456 GCA_044371895.1 Rubrivivax sp. | reverse complement strand
GAGACCGGCGCAGACATGCTCACCAAGTACAAGGAGACGGCCCGCGGCGGCCTGGCGGTGAACATCGTCGAGTGCTGACGGCCCTCGGCTCTCAAGCCTGCTGCGCGCAGGCCGATAGCCGACGGGATGCCGGAAGCTGCACAGCCCGCCGCCGCCGCCGCCGCCGCCGACCCGCGCCCGCGCCCGCGCCCGCGCTGGCGGGTGCTGCTGCTTGGGCTCATCGGCGCACTGGCGCTGGTGCTGCCGCTGGCCCAGGTGCTGCTTTACCAGGTCGATGCGCTGCGCGAGGACCGCGCCGAACTCGCGCGGCTGGACCCGCTGGCCGAGGCCCTCGCCGTGCAGCGGGGCCTGTTTGACCATGGGTCGGTCGCGGATCTCGTGCTGCGTGGCCGCCGCGGGCTGGAGGCCGAACGCCAGCTGCGCCAGCAGGTCGTCGACCGCCACGTGGACGCTCTGCGGACGGCGCTGCCCCCCCGCTTGTGGCCCCTGGCCCGTCGCGAGGCCGATGACCTGTCGGCGGACTGGGTGCTGCTCGCCCGCGCGGTGGGCGAGCAGCGCGTTGGCGTTGCCGACAGCGGCCACCGTCACCGCCTGTTGCAGGAGCAGGCCGTGCAGGTGATGGACCTCGTGGAGGCGCACGCGCCAACCCCCGGCGGCGCCGCCGTCACGGCCGGAGTCACCCCGGCGGCACTCGCACGGCAAGCGGCCGCGCTGGACGTGCGGCGGGGCCGGCTGCAGGAGCGCATAGCCCGCCAGGCCGCCGCCCGGGACCTGGCCGCCCTGAGCCTTGTCGGGGCGCTCGGCCTGCTGGCGGCGCTGGCGTGGTCCGTCGGTCGGGACTGCCGCGGAGGTGCACCCTCGCCGGCTGACGCCGTGCGCCGCAGCCATGGTCGGCGCGCCGCGGACCGCGCCGCGGCCCTGTCGCCCGCCGAGTGGGCCGCGGCGGAACTCGAGGCCGTGCGCCGCAGCGCCGAGGACGCACGCAGTGGCAGCTGAGGCCCGCCGCCGGCGCGCGCTGCGCGGACGCGGTCGGGACGTTTCAGCGGGCGACGCGCGAATGCACGAGCTGGTCGCCGATGAGCGAACCGTATTCCCAGGGCTCCTGGCGCTGGCTGGTGGCCTTCAGCCCAGACTGCCGCACCCGGCGCAGCACCACCGCGATGTCCTCCTCGAGGTCCAGGTGCTCGAGCAGCGCCGCCGTGTGCGGGCTGTTGCGGCCGGTGCCGTCCTCGGCCGTGGAGCCGTCTTTTGTGGCATGGGCCACCAGCGTGCCACTGACGGTGCTGACCGGTGCGAGCCCCAGGGCCGCGCTGCGCGTGGCCATCAGCGAGCGGGACAGCGGGTTGTCGCGACAGGCGTCGAGGAACACCAGCCGCGTGCGGGCCGGCAGATACTCCAGCGCGTCGTTCAGCGACACCGCGTTGTGCCTGACCGAGTCCACCGTGGCGCCGGCAGCCGGCAGGTCCACCGGCACGATGCAGTTGATGCTGCCCATCTGCACGCCTAAAGGAACTGCCCGACGCCGCGCGGGCGTTGAGTCAGTCGCGGTCGGCCGGCATGGGCAGCGGGCCGTCACCCGCCAGCGGCGGGGCGTTCAAGAGGGCGGAGCCCGCGGCGCGCCGCTCGCGCACCAGGTAGCTGTAGAGCACCGGCACCACCACCAGAGTGAGGATGGTGGAAGCAATGACCCCGCCGATGATGGCGCGGCCCATGGGCGCCTGGATCTCGCCGCCGTCATTGAACGCCAGCGCCAGCGGCAGCATGCCGAAGACCATGGCCATGGTCGTCATGATGATGGGCCGCATGCGCACCAGGCCCGCCTGAAGCAGCGCATCGACCACTGATAGGCCGGCCGTCCTGGCGTGATTGGCGAAGTCCACTAGCAGGATCGCGTTCTTCGTCACCAGGCCCATCAGCATCACCAGCCCGATCATGCTGAACACGTTCAGCGTGCTGTTCCACAGCAGCAGCGCCAGCATCACGCCGATCAGCGCCAGCGGCAGGCTGGCCATGATGGCGATGGGTTGCAGGAAGCTGCCGAACTGGCTGGCCAGCACGATGTAGATGAAGATCACCGCCAGGCCCATGGCCGCGAGCAGGCCGCTGAAGGCCTCGGCCTGCTCCTGCATCTGGCCACCGACGTCGAAGCTGTAGCCCGGGGGCAGCGTGGTCTGCTCGACGAGCTTCTGCACCTCGGCGCCCACCTCGCCGGGACTGCGATCCTTGACGCCGGCGAACACCGCCTCGCGGCGCTGCAGGTTCTGGCGACGGATGTTCTGCGGGTTGAACACGGGCACGATCTCGGCCACGCTGTCCAGCGCGATGGGCGTGCCGTTGGCCGCGAAAGCCACCGGCAGCGCACGCAGCTGTTCGATGCGTTCGCGGCTGGCCTCGGGCAGGCGCAGCGTCACGTCGACCTGGTCGCCTTCCGGCGTGGTCCAGGTGGTGGCGGCGTCGCCCGTGACGTAGGCGCGCAGGCTCACCGACACCTGTGCGGGCGTGAGGCCCAGCTCGCGCACGGCGCCGGGCTTCAGGCGCACGGCGTAGGCCGGCATGCCGGCCTGCACGCTGGTCTCGACGTCGACGGTGCCCGGGATCTGCTTCAACTTCTCGGCGAACTCGGTGGCGATACGGGCCAGGCCCTCGGGGTCGCTGCCCAGGATGGCCACGTAGATGGGCCGGTCCCAGCCAACGCTGACGTCGGTGCCCGGGATCACGGCCACCGCCTCGCGCAGCGCGTCCTCCATCTGCTTCTGCGAGCGCTTGCGCTTGTCGCGGTCGACCAGGCGGATGTTGATCCAGGCCTCGTTGCGCTGGCCGGCACCGCCGACCCAGGTGCTGACGTACTCCACCTCGGGGAAGGTCCGCACGATGGCCTCGAGCTGCCTCACCTTGGCGTCGGTGCGTTCCAGGCTCGCGCCCACGGGCATCTTCACCGCCAGCTGCGTGAAGCCCTGGTCGGTCTGCGGCATGAACTCGCTGCCCACAAGGGGCACCAGCGCCAGCGCGACGACGAAGCTGGCCACGCCGCCGGCCATCACCACGCCGCGCGGCGTGATGGTGGCGCTGCGCAGGCGGCGCGGGCTGCCGGCGTCGGGCGTGCCGTCGGCGGCGAAGCCGCGGCCCCAGGCCGGCAGCACCCACACGCGCCAGCGGCGGGCGCTGAAGATCCAGCGGATGGCGCGCTCGTAGGCGATGTGCAGGGCGTCCATGGCGCGGTCGGTGGCGCGGATGGCGTGCCCCATCACCGGCAGCTGCTTCAGGCGCGTGGCGGGCGGGTCGTGCCACACGCTCGACAGCATCGGGTCGAGCGTGAAGCTCACGAACAGGCTCACCAGCACCGCCACCACCACGGTGATGCCGAAGGGGTAGAAGAACTTGCCGACGATGCCGCCCATGAAGGCCACGGGCGCGAACACCGCCACGATGGCGAAGGTGGTGGCCATGACCGCCAGGCCGATCTCCTCGGTGCCTTCGCGCGCCGCCGTGAGGTGGTCCTTGCCCATGTGCAGGTGGCGCACGATGTTCTCGCGCACGACGATGGCGTCGTCGATGAGCAGGCCGATGCACAGGCTCAGCGCCATCATCGTCATGAAGTTCAACGTGAAGCCGAAGAAGTGCACGGCGATGAAGCTGGAGATCACGGCGATCGGCAGCGTGAGCCCGGTGATGACCGTGCTGCGCCAGCTGTGCAGGAAGAGGAAGACGATGGCTATCGTGAGCAGCGCGCCTTCGATCAGCGTGCTGCGCAGGCCGGCCAGGCTGCCTTTGACCCAGTCGGAGCTGGCGTTGATCAGCCGCAGCTCCACGTCGGGCGGCAGCGTCTTCCTCAGCTCCTCGGCGGCCGCCTTCACGGCGTCGCCGGTGGCCACGATGTTGGCGTCCTGCTGCTTGAAGACGTTGAAGTTGATGGCGCGTTGGCCGTTGACGCGCGCCAGCGAGTCGGGCTCCTTCTCGCGTTCGACGAGCTCGCCCAGGTCGGCCAGCCGCAGCGGCAGCCCGTTGCGATGCGCCACCACCACGTCGGCGAAGCGCCGCGGGTCCCTGATGCGGCCCTCCACGCGCAGCAGCGAGTCCTGCGTGCGGTCGGAGACGAGTCCCACCGGCTGGTCGGCATTGGCCTCGCGCAGGGCCTGTGCGATCTGTGCCGGCGTCACGCCGTAGGCGCGCAGGCGCACCGGGTCGAGGTCGATGCGAACCTCGCGCTCGGTGAGTCCGTTGACGTCAACGCGGGCGACGCCGGCCACGCGCTGCAGCCGCTTGCCGACCTGGCTCTCGCCAATCAGGCTGAGCTCGCGGTGGCCGCGCGTGGGGCTCAGCAGCGCCAGCTCCACCACGGGCTGGCTGTTCTCGTTGTTCCAGCGCGCCAGCCGCAGCGGCTTGACGTCACGCGGCAAGCCGGCCTGCACGGCGGCGACGCGGTCGCGCACGTCCTGCAGCGCGCGGTCCATGTCGGTGTCGAGGTTGAACTCGGCCGACAGGTCGGCGCGCCCCTCGAAGGCGCGCGAGGTGATGCGCTTGACGCCGGCCACGCTGTTGATGGCCTCCTCCAGCGGCTTGAGCACCTCGCGCTCCAGCGCCTCGGGTGTGGCGCCGGGGTACTCCGCCTCGGCCCAGATGCCGGGCAGCGAGATGTCGGGCATCTGCTCCACGCCCAGGCGGCTGTAGCTGAAGATGCCCATCACGCACAGCGCCACCATCACCATCGCGGCGAAGACGGGGTTGTTGATGGAAACGCGGGTGATCCACATCGCGGCTGCTCCGGGCGTGCCGTGTCGCTCAGCGCGGCTGCGGCGCCGACGCGGCGGCGCCGGCCACCGCAGCCGACCCGGCGGCCACCAGGGTGGCGCTGGCGCCGTCGCGCAGGTTGTCGAAGCGCGCGGCCAGCACCGTGGCGGCCGGGGTCAGGCCCTGCAGCACCTCGACGCGGCCCTGGCGTTCGTCGCGCCGGCCCAGCGTGACGGCGCGGCGCGCAAGCCGGCCGTTCTCGATCAGCCACACGTGGTCCTGCCCGCTGGTGCTGCCCACGGCGGTGGCGGGCAGGGTCAGGCGCTCGACGTCGTCGGGCAGATCCGCGCGCACCAGCGCGTACTGGCCTGCCCGCAAGCGTTCGCCGGGGTTGGCCAGATCGATGGTCACGCCGATCGAGCGCGTGCCCGGCTCGGCCGCCGGCGCAATGCGTGCCACGCGGCCGGCCACGGTCTCGTCCAGCCCCTCCACGCGCACCTGCACCGGCAGCCCTGGGCGGAGGCGAGACACCTCGTGCGTGCCCACCGTGCCCGCAAGCTCGAGTCGGGCGAGGTCGACGATGGTCAGGACCTGCTGCTCGGGGCTGACCTTCTCGCCCGGCAGCGCGTGTCGCCGGGCAACGATGCCGGCGATGGGCGCCACGAGCCGGCCGTCGCGCAGGCCCACCTTGGTGGTGTCCAGCGAGGCCTGTGCCGCCGCCAGGTTGGCGCGCGCGGTGTCGAGCGCGGCGCGCGAGCTTTCCAGCGCGTTGCTGCTGATGAACTGCTGCGCGGCCAAGCGTTCGTTGCTGGCGTGCGATCGCTCAGCCTGCAAGGCCGCGGCGCGGGCCGACTCCAGCAGCGCGCTGCGCTCGGCTACACGGCTGCCCAGATCGGCCAGCTCGATCTGGCCCAGCGTCTGGCCGGCACTGACGCGGCTGCCCTCGGCCACGGACAGCGCCAGCAGCGTGCCGCCCGCCTTGGCGCGCACGGTGGCAGTCTGCGGAGCCACCAGCGGCCCCGAGAACTCCACGACCGCAGCCATGCGCGCCAGCGTGGGCCGCACGACCTCGCTGCTGGCGAACTGAAGCGCCACCTCGGGACGGACGCCGTCGCCGGCAACGGCCTGCGCCGAGGCCAGTGCCGCCGGGTCGGCCTTCCTGACCGCCATCGCGCCCAGCACGGCCGCGCCGCCCAGCACCATCACCCCCGCGACGACGCCGCCGGCCACCCACTTCTTCTGCATCGAGTTCCCCCTGGGCTTTGCGCCACCAGCGGCCCCTGGTCAGGGGCGCCACGCCGCGGACCGGAGTGTGCAGGCACCCCGGCACGGCTGCCTGCGGGCCTGCGACGAGGCGCGGGAACCGGGCGACGAAGCGCGGCCGCTGCGGACGGCCGGCGCTGGTGCCTGCATCAGGGCGCGAGCGGCAACCCAGCCAGCGCCTTCGGCCCGAGCAGCGCCCGCGCCGCCGCGCCCTCGCCGCGCTGGCAGCCCAGTTTGCGCAGCAGCGCCAGCTGGGCGGGTGTTTCCAGGCCCTTCGCCAGCGTGGCGATGCCCAGGTCTCCAGCCAGTCGCACGGTGCTCTCCAGCAGAACGCGGCGGTGCTCCCGCTCGTGGGCCTGCGACACGAAGCCGCGGTCGATCTTGAGCAGCGCCAGCGGCAGGCGCGGCAGAACCGACAGCGAGGACTGTCCAGTGCCGAAATCGTCCAGCGCCAGCGCGATCCCGTGTGACGCCAGCGCCCGCAATCGCACCGGCAGGTTGGGGTCGGCCAGTTCCAGGGTGGGCGGCAAGTCCAGCTGGACATCGGCTCCGGCCAGGCCCGCGTGCTGCAACTGAGCCGCCAGCTCGTCGGCCCAGCCTGCGCGGCTCACCAGGTTCGTCGGCGCCGGCAGCGCGAGGCGGCAGCTGCCCCGGGCCGGGTCCGCGGCGCGCCAGCTAAGGAAAGGGCTCGTGGCCAGCGCGAGCTGACGCTCCAACAGCGCCACTGCCCGCGATTCGTCGTCGCCGGACTCCAGCGTCCTGGCGTCCAGGGCGCCGAGTTCGGGTCCGGCCAGCCGCACGCCCAGCGCCGTCACGCGCGGCCGCGCTCCGAGTTCGACCTGTGGTTCCAGCCGTACCGGCGAATCGGCGGGAGTCGGCGCGCTCTCCAGCAGGCGGGCATTGGGCCTGGTCTCGGGGGCTGCTTCCAGGCTCCAGTCGTCTGCGCCCGCCTCGAGCAGGGCTTGCTCGGCGCGCTGCAGCAACTCCTCGGCCGACCGCTTGGGCTGACCCGGGACGCTGAACACGGCGCCCACCCGGGCCGTGGGCTTCAGCGTCTGGTACTGGTTCAGGCAGGGTTTGGAGAGCTCGACCACCACTCGGTGGACGATGACGCGCAGGTGGGCCTCGCTGGCAACGCCGTCGAGCACAGCGACGAAGGCACCCTGCGCCGGCAGAGCCACCACGCCGTCGCCCGGGCGCAAGGCCTGCCGCAGCCGGCGCTTGGATCGGCGGCCGAGCACGGTCCCGTGCTGCGACAGCGAGGCGGGGCCAGCCAAGTCGACCTGCACGCGCAAGACCGCGAACCCGTAGCCCGGGTGGCGCACGGCGTGGACCACGCCGCGGCGGAGCCGCTCGAGCAGCGCCGCCAGGGCCTTGTCGGCCGAGGCAGCGCCACGGCGGTGGCCATCGACTGGCGGACGGGCCACGGGTGCGGCGGTCGGTTCGTCCGAGGCCGTCGGATCGG